>CAIPAT010000160.1 GCA_903863035.1 uncultured Lentisphaeria bacterium | reverse complement strand
AGCCCTTCAACGTCTTCATCCGGCGGACAGGGATTAGAGTGGCGGATAGTCCAGTGCCGGCCATTTTTCAATCTGAGCGTCCGGTTTATCGAAATCCGGTCTTCGCGGCCAGAGCCTGAGCCGATGCGGACTTCAACCATGCTTTTCATTGCCCGGCGCACTGCGTCAAAAATTCTCGCCACCTGCTCCTCATCACTGCATAACATGCGTCCCGCCGGATGGGTATGCGAGGCATTTACCAGAACATTGCAGCCGGGAATTTTCAGTTCACGTTCAAGCCGTTCCCGCAGGTCCGGCAGAAACTCTTCGCCCACATCCGGCAGCATTCCATGACTGATCTTCCGGCCCCCTATCGCCGTAACATCCATGGTAATGATGACCACTCTGGTTTGGCCGTTGTCCAGTACCAATGCCTTGGCGTACAATGGATCGTTAACCTTAATCCCAGGTTCAAAATTAGTAATCTCGCTTTTTGCGACACCGGCGCATAATTTCTGTTGCGTTATATTATTCATTAATTATAATCCCTATTTTAAAGTCCTTCTGATTTAAGATACTTCATAAAAACATTTCTTATAGCAGCATAATCGTGCTGCGTGAATTTTCTAAAAACCGGCTTTACGAAACTCCGGTGCTGATAAAGATTTTCCGCCTGATAAATGCACGGAATTCCAATGGCAAGCTGTTCATCAAGTTCCATCATGTAATCATCTTCAATGGAAAATCTCAAACTGCCGTCAGTATCGACCGGTTTTCCTTTCATGGCTATTTTAACAACTTCAGCTCTTTCGCGCAGTGTGTCAACCGGCCTGCCGTAAACCGTATAAAGGTCGCCAAGCCGTACCATGTTACATACATTGCGGAAATAAGGATTGGCGATATAAAGAGAGACAAGCGCGTCTTTCTTTACAGCAATCGCTTTTTTGTAAATTATTTCAATATACAGCCGCTGCAATTCGAAGCCGTAGATATCTCCATCGTTTTTAACTCCTCTGCCGCAGGGGATGCCGTCCGTGCCGTCTATTTTCAGACCATCGGCATTCAAACAGCCGGGTGCGGAACTCAACATATATTCGATACCATCTTCCAGTATTTTCCGGTATGCAGTATTGGCGGGATCCATTGCAACAGGTTTGCCGTCTTTCATAATGCAAAGGCTTTCATCAAGTCCTTCCATCGTCCATGCCTGCATCCAGAGTAAAACCTTTATTCCACGCTCATGGCAGGCATCAATGAACCCTCTCATATCAGGCCATTTGTGTTCATCCGCATCAAACCGCGCAAGTTCCCTCTGCCACTTTGCGTCAACAATCAGGGTGCCGAACGGGATTCGGTTTTCGAGCAGAATATCTAGCCATTTTTCATGGTTCTTCTGAGTGCATTCATCCATTATGAAACTGCCGCGTTCCAACTGTTCCTTCGAAAGGGTTTTGGCGTTCATTTTCTGCCTGCCGAGCGCCACCTGCTCGTGCCAGCCGCAGAAGATTGGCTTCAGGTGCCACGGGTATTTTCTTTTACCGGAATCCGCTTTTGAGATAGCTTTTTTCTTTTCCAGCAGGCGGCAATAATCTTCAAGCGCGGAGAGCTTGTTGTTGGAAAAACCGATGAAAAGGCTGGGGCTTCTCCACTCGCCGTCAACATTCAAATGCCCTGAATAATTTATGGAAAAAGACTGTGTATTGAGGATGCTTTCACTTTCACGCTCCATTTCCGGCGGCTTGTGGTTGAAGTCAAATGAATCAAAGCTGTTGCCGCCTTTTTCGACAACCAGACCGCTCCAAATCTTCGCATCGGTTCCATATCGCGAAAACATATACATAAACGGGCCGCTGCAAAGCGAATGCCCCCAATGCGTGGTATTGTTATTTGCGCTGATGCTGAAAAACTCATTCGTGAAAAGTTCTTTTTTTGTTAAAAAGTTTGTGCAGCCTGGAATGAACGTGTCAAATCCCGGCACTGAACCCAAAAGCAATTCATCAAGTATCCCCGTGAAATAATAAACCCGGTCGATCGCGTTTTTACCCCGGACTTTTATAAAATATTCCACGCTGTCTTTGCCAAAGATTACATAAGCTTTTTTCTCCTGCCAGACCGTGCTTTTTAAATCTATTTCAAAAATGGAGTTCCCATTCTCGTCCTCCATCTTTTTTATTGCCGGAGTTCCAATAGTCTTGTCAACGGCGTTTATGGTATCTAGCCGGCATAACGGGGTGAACCAGTAATAAAAATTCCTATCTTCCGCCAGATGTATCCTAAACTGCTCGAATTTCTCGGAGTAGCAGTGTTTGTATTTTATTTTTTCAACCATAGCGTAAAACCCTTCTATTTATGTTGTAAATTTGTGTAACAGTTTAATCTTCATTGGGTAAATTCCCCGACCCTTGGGTCAACTTTGATTTTTATGTATTAGTTTTTGTCTTCGAATCTTCGGCCCGCCCGTAGGGCGTGGAAGTCCGTCCGTAATACCCCGAAGGCTTGCCTAGGGGATAGGATAGACGGGAGGAGATTCTTTATTTTTAGAAATTTTACCATTCAGCCCCGCTTTTGTAAACGTATGCTCGCCGGAAGATTACGTTGAAAGATTATCTATTGCCTCATACTTTTCATCAACCGCAACGGAAAATCCGCGCTCAACCCTGCACATCAAATACAATGTTCCGATCAACAGTAAGTTTGTAAGTCCGTTTGCAATGCCGAACACAATAGAGCCTCCTTCCATATTCAGGGAGATCGTTACCAGCGCCTGGCATACCCAGACGCCGATGGCAAGCAGAAATTTACTGCCGAGGATAATCAGCATGCCATGATGAGGGATGCCGTTGCGCAGCGGCGAACCTGCTTTCGCCGCCGCCACGTCGTGGCGGATTTTTTGCTTCAATACTATCCAGCACCGCCATCCCGCCGCGCAAAGCGGCAAAACCGCCAGTCCGTACCATTTGAATGCAAACATTTGCTGTTTCGAGTACATCAGCCACATCAGCATGGGAACGCTCAGCGTCGACAACCCCATTATTCCGTCAAAAAGCAGGAATGAGATGTTCAGCCATTTGGTCTGCGGTCCGACAATCGGCACAAGGGGCATTTCCTCAATGCCTTTCGGGCTCCAGGGCGCGGGCGGATGAAAATGCTTGTCACCGCCCATCCGGCTCCACTCAATGTACAGCTTTATCATGAATAGCGCGCTGATTGCGGAAAAAACTGTTATCCATAAAAAAATGAACCGGTAGGCATAGTCTGAACCATTGCAGAGGATTCGGGCCACATCAATGAAAAGTCCGGCCAGTATTCCGGAAATTACAGTAAATGTTGAACGGAGCATGGCTTGCGCCGAGCAGAACTGCCCGAATCTTGACTGAGGGAAAATTCGCATTTCGCAGGGCAGGCCGGCTGTGAGCACCAATGCCCCCAGAAACGCTCCAATCACGACATTGCCCAGATTCAGCCAGAAAAAATAATTGCCGGGAATCGTTACGAAAATCCACACCATGGACATAAAGCTGCCGAGCACTCCGAATACCGCCCCGTAAACGCAGATGCGCAGCGGATGCCAGCGATCCACAAATATGGACATGAAATACATTGCCGCCATCGTCGCAATTGAATTGATTGCGCTGGTTTTGCCGGTCTGGTCCAGCGAAAGCCCCATCTCCCGGTTGAAAAAAAGACCGAACATATAAATTGTCCCGGCGGCGGCGGCGAATGATGTCGCAAGAAATCTGAACCAGTAAAATTTATGTGAAAAGGATTCCCTGAAAAAAGTCATAATGCCCTTCAGGCCCTTGCTTGAATTGTCGTTTTCTCCCTCCGGCGGCGGGTACTCGCCCTCCTTGATCATCAGGCAGGCCATTCCGAATCCGATAAAATACAGCGCCGCGGCACCGATAAAAATTTCCCGCATGTGCGATTCCGCAAATTGAAAAATGAAAAAGTTATACAGCGCTCCGGCCCCGGCTCCGACAATCCGGAACAATCCCATAAAGCGCGCCAGGAACTGCGCCGGAACCACATCGTTAAACAGATAGTAAAATACCGATCCGACAAACATATTAAAAAATTGGAACATTATCAGGAAAACCGCAATCAGGACAATGGTAATAGTGGCGGGAGCGAAGTTCCGCAAAAACTCAGAATTCCTTTGCAGCAGTCCGCAAAGATCATCGCTCAGTCCCATTAATGCCAGACTGCCGCAAAGAAACGGCATAGTCCAGATGATGAATGGAATGCGGCGGCCCCATCTGCCGCGATAACGGTCGCTTTTAAAACTGACATACGGACATACGGTCATATTCAGAATGCCCGGAGCGGTAGTCAGAATCAGCCCCATCAGCCAGTTTGAGCAACCAAGCGATTTCAACTTCAGCGGCAATATGCTCGGAGCTACCGCCTCCATCATGGTAAAGCAGAAATCCCCCCACAACAGCCATGCGAATATCAAGAACAACCCGATTTTGGTATAAGTCAAAGTGCCGCAATGATAAACGCGACCGCCCCCGGTATTTCCGGCAACATCCGGCTCCTCTGGCGATAAAATCTGCATTGAAAAATTCCTTTATAAACTAAGGCGCCGTCAAAAAATAACCTTTACATCTTCGCGATTCTCCCGAATGCCTTTGTGCTTGCCGGATGAAAAGTATCCAAGCCCTGGACGCCTTGAGGGGCTGCCGTCCCGCACCTATATCCCACTTAAATTAAGCGGGATATAGGTGCGGGATCATATCGCCTGTCAGTAGGATCGAAAAAATCCTATCCATAATCCTGCTCGTATATTTTTAAATTTTCAGCCGCGCAGAGTATAAAAGCGCTTCCGACTATTTTTTAAATATCACTCTTTCCCAATAAATTTATCACATCTATAAGACTGTTTTTATTTATTGCGGCACACTTTATCCAATTAGTCATCAGTATTCCGCTCCCATGATTTTCCAGCAGCGCTTCGCGCCATTGCATAATATGCTTTTTGTCATGGCCCGGGGCTGCCCAAACGTCAAACCCTTCCGCAGTGAGCCTTTTCACGCATTCGGGATGAACGCGGGAATATTGCCATAAAACATGAACTATGTCTTTAGGCAGCATTTTTTCCGCGGCGATAGATTTTTCAGCATGGACCTGGGCCATGCTGTTTTTGTTGTTTTCGCAAGAATCATTCCAGATGACAGTCCTGAGCCCATGCCTGCTCACAATAGTTCTTAATCTTATTATTGCATCCGCATATTGCTCACTGGATCTGGAGTGGTCTTCATCCATTCCTATGTGGAAATATTGCCGGGGCTTGCAGACCTGAATTAACTCCGATATGATGTCATCAGCGATCTTGAAATATTCCTCAATATCCTCCAGCCAATTTTTCCGGGACGCATTCGGCTCCAGCCATAAATCATGCCGTTTTCTGTCGCTTTTGGCAAAGTTCAGCTTGGGAACAATGTCAATATTGCATGAATTCGCAAATCCGGCAAGTTCTCTAAGGTCGCTCATCGGGACGCTGTAGGGACGCTTAAGCTCCGGATGAGATTTGTATTCAACGCCATCTTCGCAGTCAACAACCAGCAAATCCATGCCTTGCCGGGACATGGCCCTGACAACACACAGGGCTGTTTGAAGATCAAATTTCTCTTCTTTTTCTTTTATGTCACACCAGGCCGGGTCGTAATGGCTGATATGCATTAGAAATCCCAGATGAAAAGTCTTCTCCATTTGCGGTCCTCATTTCATTTTTATAATTTACTAATCGTACAGAAAATTGTTGTTTAACAAGGATAGACAGGATAAGAATCAAAAATCCTGCGCATTCCAGTTAAACAACCGGATATAATGCAATATACATTTTTTCCCGGACGGGAAAGTTATAATTAACGGGTGGCCGCAGCCATTTCATCGGAACTGAGAGCGCGCTTGTAAATCCTGGCGTAATCCATGCTGCCCAGGAGAGAATACGGGCCATAGCTAAGCCATGTGCCGAGCTGCAAATTACGGACGCTATTGGCAATATTACAGCCGGAGAGTGAACCGACGCTGCCACTGCCGACTGAACTGCCGTCAACATAAAACACGGCATTGCCGCCGCGAGTAACGGCAACGCCAACCGTATGCCAGACATTGTCTTTCAAAGCGACGCTGTTGGAGTTCACCCATACGCGAGCGGGAGTAGTTGTTCCGTTGCTGAGCGTAAACGCCAAATGGCCGCCGGTATAAAACAGCGCATATCCAGCGTCTGTCGAACTGCCGGCCCCCTTGGTGACTATTCCGCAATAAGTATTCTGAGTCGGATTAAGCTTAATCCGGGAAATAATCGTCATGTCATTAGTCCCTATGTCCAAAGCGGAAGAATTGCCGAAATCAGCATAATCCCCGTTCTCGGCAAGCGTAATGACTCCGCCGCCAAACGCGGCATTGCCATACAATGCGCCGTTGTTGCTGTTGATGCTGGAATCATACGGGATTGTTGTGGAACCCTCTGTAGAATTCAACTGCGCGTCGAAAATAGTGTTTACGGCAATATCCGACATCTCCGTCGCGGAAAGCGCTTTCTTGTAAATCCGGATGTTGTCCATCTGCCCATTAAGGTAATCGCCGTATCCCCCGCTGCCAATGAACAAATCTTGCGTGGCATTGGTGATGTCCGAAGAGGCCAGTGACGAAGCATCCGCAGTTCCCTTGGATACGCTGTCCAAATAAAATTCCGCATTCCCGTTACGGGCCAGCGAAACTCCGACCGTATGCCAGGCATTATCTTTCAAATTGAAAGCCGTCGGCGCATATAAAAACAGCCTGGAACTGCCGTCCGATAAAATCAAGGTCAATTTTTGGGTATCTGTCCGGTACGCAAAGTAATAGCCGATATTTGATAACTGCGCGGCTCCTTTGGTAACAATCCCGGCGTAGGTTCCGGACTGGGAAGCAGAGATTTTGATTCTGGCAACGATGGATAAATCCAGCTTGCCCATTTCCATGCTTGATTTTTTGCCGCAATCAGCAAAATCGCCGGAACCGTCCAGCGACAGAACTCCGCTTGCCAGCGAAGCGTTGCCGTTCAACGTTCCGTTATTGGCGAAATACGATCCGTCATAGACGGTATTTCCGCCGTTTTCATTGCACAGCAGCTTCAGGGATAACATGTCTTCGATATTATTATTACTTTCCAGCACATAAACTTGCGAACCGCCTTGAAGGTTCGTCAAACTGCAATGCGATACTGTAACAGTGAACTGCGAACTTGTAATTTCGGCCGTAATCTGACGCGTGAAAAAGTCCCTTACCTTTGTTGCCGTATACGGCAATCCGGCAATGGTGAAAATGACGATCTGGTCACTGGTTTGTTCATTCGTAACGATGACATAACCTTTCGCGTAGTAATCACGGATACCGAAATCGGTAAGGCTGTTATTGGAACTCAAACTCCAGTTTGTCCAGTGCGGCGTCCGGATTATCGGCAGCAACTGGTCTATTTCACTCCGGATATGCGGCAGGTCGTTCCACCATGGTTCACTGCCAATATCAATAGCGTAATTCTGGTCAGTTCCCTGGTATTTATCCCGCCAGAAGCCGATGGCTTTGGCACCTTTGGCAATGGCGGCAAATACTCTGGGCCTGAACAGTATTCCAACTCCATGATTAACCTGCGCCACCACCACCGGGTTCTGTTGTTGTTCGACGTTATCCAGCGTTACTAATCCCAATGCCCCGCGAGTTTCATCTGTAGTATCGCCCCCTGCCACATAATCCCCGGTAATATCTGTCATGGTTGCATTGCTGTTATTGTATTTCCGGGCAAGGCCTTCATGGCCTTGAAGCGCATAAACGGGATGCATGCGATAACCATTCGCATCCACATCAAGTTCTTTGATCGTATTGGTCAGGGCCTGCGGATTATCCCAAGCCGAATAATATTCATTATCCCAATAATACCATAACAGATAATCCAACACGCCATTGGCAGGATTTTTAATCTCGTTTATTCGCGTGGTCAGCGAGGTTACATCGCCAGTGGGAATAAATTGGTCAAATTCCAATGCGGACATCATGCCGTCCGGATTGAAATCCGAGACGGCATCTCTGGCTTTTTGGATAGTAACGTAGTAACCGGCAACCATGCTGGTATTAAAGCCTTGTGTGGAATAAATTGTCCAATCCGGACGATCTCCGTCTCCATAAACGCCGATCGGGAAAAACGGTATCCATACGCCATTCTTGTAAATTTGCACATTGCCAAGCGCGTCAATTTTGGTTTTGGTTCCATTGAATGCCGTCTTGGCTGTCGGCGCCTGCTCAAAACCAACGCCTTCGCCAAGATAAAAATTATCCAGCCAGACCGAGCCGCTATACCCGATAGGCTGGAAATTCAGCGGGACTATTATTTTTACATAAGCGTCGCCCGGTTGAGGGCGAAACAGGTAAACGCATTCCTGCCAGCTATTTAAAGCGGTAACGCTTTGGTCGGAACCGAAAGAATTCCGCACAAAACCATGACTTGAAATGTAATAAGCGACATGCGGATACGGTCCCGGCGGCGGGAAGATATCGCTGAGCATATAAAATGATAATGTGTAAGTCTTACCGGGAGTGACCGCGATAAAGTCGGAATTAATATAACTAGTGGAAGTACCGGTCAGTTTCAATGAGCCTGTGCCGCCATCTCTGGATACCGCGAAGTCATAAGCGGCGCCATTGCCAAGCGCCCAGCCGGTTGAACCGCTGATGTCCGGATTGTAGCCGGCTGTCAGCAGGTTTGCGCTGCGCGTAAGGTGCGGCTGGTCGGCAAAAAGGCTGAAGCATGGAAGCAAAGCCCAAGCCGCAAAACATCTCAGCAATAATTTGTAGTATTTTTTCAGAGTGGATTTAGCATGCATAATCTTTCAATTCCTTATTATTTAATTAATTAATTAAATCGACTTGATCGTATGCAATTTGGAGTTCCTTTATTTTGAAGATGTATTTTTCTGCTTTTTTAATACGTTTTTTCTCCGCCATGCGCAGAAAATTAGTAACCAACTCATTATGCGCCTCACAGGTAAAATAATTTCTCAAGAGCATAAGCTGTTTAAGCGCTTCTTGATAGTTACTTTCAATCGGCCAGAGATCTGAAACTTTGCGGATATTGGATATTACATAACGTCCATGCCAGGCGCACCAGCCGTCAAAGTAGCGTTTGACCTCGTCCGGATATTGAAGAAGTTTCGATATTTTAGCCATATATTTGCAGAATGCTGCTTTCTTTCCACCGGTCAGCGGAACTATCTTTTCCGGGGTATAACCGAAAGTATAAGGAATAATTTCCAGGCCGAACATCGCCTGCTTATCGAAAGCCAGTTTGATTATAAATCCACTCCACCAGAACGACTTTGGATCAAACTGCTGCCATGGTACCGGAAAATAAAAGTTGCCAGGACAGTAGAAAATCGGCGTACCTTCCCATATCTCAATACCCTGCGGACAGTGCGCATGAATCTGGACCACCGCATGAGCGCCGGCTTCGGCGAAGGCACGGCAGGTTTTGATCACCCTCGGACTGGGCAGTGGGTTGCATTCATTGCCACCGTGCATTATCACAATCACATGATCCGCATGAACTGCGGTTTCTTTTATAAGCCTGATATTATTGAGCGGATCCAGCGGGGCCGCGCCCGGTTTGTTTTTAGCCGCAGTGCCGAATTCATTCTCAGCAATATTGATAAAGGCTATCTTCATCCCTTTTCTGCTGATAATCAGCGGCTTGTTCGCCGCTTCCAGATTCTTTCCGGCACCGACGGTTTTGATGCCGTTCTTCTCCAGTATCCTGATGGTTTCCATAACCGGTTCCGGGCCAAAGTCGCCGATATGGTTATTGGCCAGTGCCGCGACATCGAAGCCGCCGGCTTTGACGAAATCTACGCACTCAGGCGGACATTTCAAATTTGGTCCGCTCTTGATGATAGGAGTCTCAGCGTTGGTCAGCGGGGTCTCAAACTGTACCACGGACAGGTCGCAGTCGTCGAGAGCGGCTTTGATTCCGGATAGAATTTCTGAAGATTTTCCCGCGCAAACCGGGGCAATCGCCTTGTCCCACGGACAGCAGTCCCCGGCGATCAGGACTTCGACTTTTTCCTTTGACGAACTTTTGCGGAAAATTTCTTTACCGTCTTTAAAGGTCAGCATTGCATCCTCCGTCGATTGTGTTTTTGATTGAATATTTCTTAACCAGGCCGTTGATTTTTGACTTGGTCAACGGCTTAAACAAGGCATTCCACGGCGCAACTATTTTCAGTTTTTTCCGGCCAGCGCGTTATACACATCCGGCAGGTCCAGCGAGTCCAGAATTCCGGGAATCATGCAGGAAAGCGGCCATCTGGTTACCGGCGACAGCGCCATTTCCTCATAGGCAAACGGCGCGTTAAGCAGCGTTACCCGGCTTATATCATCGGGCAGCAAACCGGCAAAGGCGGCAACGATACTGTCCTGCCCTCTGCCAATCAGATGGATTTGCTTGACGCCGTTGCGGCGAGACCGCCGCCCTCAATTCCGTATGCTGCTTGCTGACGCGACTTTCAAATTTAAAACTTGCATTCAACGTTAATTAATGTCAATTGACCGTCCATTTGATGGTTGCGGACCATGACTGTGCCGGCGCCAGTTTAACTTTTCCGAAAACCGGTTCAAACGTTGAAGCTTTCTGCTTGCCGGAATCCCAGAAAATCAGACAATGCAAATCTTTAGGCGAATCAATTTCGGCGGTGAGCGCGGCTTGGCTCCACGGCGCGGTAAATACGGTTTTCGGGCCGGTTATGGTTGACACTTTCTCCATATTGAAAGCGCCTTCCAGATCTTTATCCGGATTGGCCGAAAACCGGTAGAGTTTACAGATGAACAGCCGGGGGAAAACCTCCTGTTTATCCCCGTTTGTCATTGCGGCCTGGCCGCCGGAGCCGTTCTTGATTTCAAACAAACCCGGCATATTGTGCCAGCGGAAAGAGAACTTTATCTCATTTTTCGTTTGGTTGATGATTTCCGAAGTAAGGCTGAAGCCGTTAGCCGTGACGTCATAAGTTTTGCGGATAACAATTCCGGACAGGCAATTATTGTCGGCGGCAGTAATTTCCCTTTCCAGCGTAATGCTCAAGCCGCTGCCGGTTTTCGACTGGCCGACGACTTTATACGGGGTGTTGATGGAGCAAACGGCCTTGTCCGGCCACCAGAAAGCATCTACCGCCAGCCCGTTTTTTTCATCCTGGCTTACCAGTTCGTCCCGGCCTTTCATCCAGCTCATCAACCGGCCGCCTGTCGCCGGATCGAGCGTCAGCGTCATATCGCCCGCTTTGAATTCGACTACAGTTTTACCGCCGGGCATTTTTTTCATGCAGGAAACTCCGGCGTTACTCATGTCTTTGATTCCGGAATAATCCGGCATGCCCAGTTCTTTTGCCGCCTGCTCCTGTTTAGCGGAAAAATAGTTTTTTTCCCACTGGACAGCCTTTTCAATTGCGGGCAGGCGTTCTTTCATAACTTTATTCATAATTTCCGGAGTAATGATTTCGCCGTAGTTTTTTCCGGCTTCGCAGTTTTCCAGCACATAAAAATTCCAGCGCAAAGCTCCAACATGCAGCATTATGCCTTTTTCCAGGTCGGCTGTTGTCAATGCGATATCGCCATTCGCATTGGCGTAGCAGAGCTTTTTATCCGGCTGGGTCAAAACATATTTCCGGCTGTTGGCCAAAGCGCCGGTTTTAAGGTTGAAGAACGCCTCGCCTTTCATCCAGAAATTGCCGACGGCGATCATCACGCGATCGTCAAGCTCATAGCTGACGCATTGCAGCAGCGAAGCATTGGCCAGGTACGGAAGATTCTGAAGGAAAATGCCTCCTTCCGTCCATGAGCGGAAATTTGCGGGCGGCAGCGGGCTGACTGCGGCAACATTCGCGGAGAAGTTGCGTTTTCCCTTAAACACATAGTTTTCATATTCCGCAATCTGCGAATTGGCCCCGGCCAATTCCCCCCAGTAGCGCTGGTCGTAGCCGCGGGGGAAATAGTAGGCGAAGACGCCCTCCCAGCCGTTCAGGAAAAAGCAGTGGTATTCGAATGCCAGAGCTTCCGGTTCCGTAACCCAGTCATTGAGCTGGTAACTGTGCGGCATCGCAATTAATTTGGGCCGTTTAGCCGGATCCGGAACCCGGTCCGCCACAAATTTCTTAACATCGCGGGCCGTAATGAATGTAACAAGATGGATACCCGCGTAATATTCATAAGGTCTTGTAAACGATTGGAAAATATACGGCCCCCATGCTTCAATCCATGGCAATTTAGTCAGGAAGTCAACCGGATTGTACTGTCCAGCCGCGCTGTTGAAGCCTTCGATGAGATAGCTCGCGGCGACTTCCGGCATGAAATGAGAATCTTTGCCGGCTTTCCCGCCCAGTTCGTTAATGGTTTTCTCAATGGTCTCCATCATCATGGCATGCTGCTGACTGCGGAATTTGATCCAAATGTCGCGATAAGCGGCAATAATTGATTTCGGCCATTTAGACTCGACCTCTTCCCGCGGCAGTTTGCTGTATTTGATAAATTCCTCTTTGCAGCGCGGGCAGAAACATCCCTTGAAATCAAACATGTACGGTTCCCAGTTCGTCATGATATTGTCGGCGGTATCCTTGCCGACCAGAAATTTTTCCAGCATGCCGACAACATGCTCTTTGTAGTATGGCCCCTGTTTGTAAACTTCGACCGGACAGATTGCTTCCACCGGCTTATCATAAGGCGATCCGTCAACCAGACGGAAAAGCGCTTCTTCTGTTTTTTTATCCGCTCCTATTCGATAGCCGTCCTGCAGAGAAAAAGGTTGTTGATAGCGCACAATTCCGGCTTTTTTAAATCCATCCGACACCGGCGCGGAACTGCCGTGAACGCAGTTGAAGCCGTTGCCCGCATAGAAAGACACGAATTCTTTTGCGCCGGCCCCCCCAAAATCGCTTTCACGGGAAAGCACGGCGGCGGAACGGAATATTTTCGGAGCATTGCCGGATGACGCCGGGATTACTTTGAGATTAAGTTTTTCCGGGGTGCTGCGATAACTGCCGTCCTCCACCCAGTATTCCGCCGGATAAAGCTTTTCACCTGCCTCTGAATCTGTCTTCAGTATTACCGATGCAGTATTGTAAGAATTGTAAGAGTCTTTGCTGATGTCATTCTTAAGCGCGCTAAAATCAATTTTGTAAGTGACATTGCCGTCATCGTCTTTTTTAATTTCGCCAATTTTAAGTATATTGCGGACATCAATCAACTTAAACGCATCCGGAATTTTCAGATACAGCGCCGGCGAATCAAGTTTCTTCGCGTTTTCATTGCGGAACGCGAAAACCAGAATTCCCGGCTGGCCGGCGCCCACGCAGAAAGTATTATCCAGAAAAGCAAACGGAATAAGCTTGACGGTTACGCCGCCCTCCATTTGAATCTGCCGTACCTCAACATCATCCAGACAGACTTCGCCGCAACCGTAAAGCGTCAGCATGACACGCATCAAACGGGTACCGGCGGGAGCAATAAAATTAATCGAATTGCTCTGCCAGTCCGGTTTCAGCGGGAAGTAATTTTCCACCACTTTTCCCAACTCCTTGCTTTTCGACTGCTCCGGCTTGTCAAAAAAATTTACAGACACCAGAAAATTATTGTCGCCGGGACAGTTTTCCAGCGTTCCCCGCAATTTGAAAGTCAGTTGATACTTGACCGGCCCGGCATTTTCCGGCAAAGGGATATTCTGCCGGAGCCGGTGGGCGATATTCGGCTTGCCCTGGGCGTCACGGAACTGATTTACGGCAAGCGGGGTAATCAAAACGGCGCATTTTTTGCCGAACGCCGGATTGTCCGTGCTGATTTTTCTGATTATCAGGGGCTCCATTTTTCCCATCAAATCCTGACGGGCGTCAAAATTGCCGTACCAGTTTTGAAGTGCGGGTTGTTGCAGGTCAACCTTTGCGTCTTCAAAATCACTGAATTTCAGCAGGTTCTCTCCCGCCGGCGCGGCTTGTTCAGCCTGACACTTGGCAAGATCAACGCTAACTCCGCCGGAGTCAAATTTGCCGACTGCGGCGGCATTACCGATTATTATGAATGCGCAGAATCCACCCAACAGTAATGTGTCCATCTTTTTCATTAAACCCTCAAAGTTATAGTTTAAACTTGTAAATTATTGTTTTATTGAACTGTGGACGGGTCTTTTGAGAACGGACTCCAGAAATAGGATAGGGTCATCGCAAATGAATTTCCCGGGAAATAGCCATCTGGAATCGTGCCAAATTTTTTGCTTGCAACGTGTCCTTCCACAAAGACTACATTGGCGCTGTTCTTAAATGCGCCGCCGCCGCCATGACGGTAACCGACCGGGTAGTTGCCGGTTTGTTTAGACTGGTCTACATATGGGCCGTTTGCAGTATTTATGCCGTCAGCGACTAAACATGTCTCTGAGGGTTTCTTGAAAGCGCTTACTTTTCTCATAATCTGTTTAGTTATGACATAAGGCGATGAACTGGTTACCCCGGATTCTGCAATTATATCATTATATCCGTAGGCGTATACAGTTCCGGAAGCGGGATTCGCCTGGGAAGGACAACACATCGGGCCGCGAGTCGTTGCGGACACTCTGCCATAGTATATCCCAATGCCGCCGGGAACCGTTTTAAGATACGGTTGAAGAAATCCCTCTCCCCGTGCTGCTTTATCCCAATACTTATTCGTACTTGCACCATAAGTTCTTCCTATCGGCAGATTATCGTTGTAATCATTAATGTAAAACATGAATGCCTGTCCGAATTGTTTCAAAGTATTGGCGCACTCGGAAGCCCGTGCTTTTTCTCTCGCTTTATTCAATGCCGGGAGCAACATGGCAGCTAGGATGGCGATGATGGCGATCACAATGAGCAATTCAATGAGCGTAAAACGTGACTTTTTCATTTCTAAACTTCCTTGTTTTGGTTTATTGGGGTTCGGTACTTTCTCTTTTAATTAATTTAAACGGTTTTACCCGCAATATTCCTTTTCCGTGGATCGGGTCAATCCATTTTCCCGGCTCCTGGAGCATTTCCACCGCCATTTCCGCAAATTTGGCATAGCCGAAATCAATAGTTGAGAGCGGTGGATTCAGCAACAGTGCGTCGGGATAGCCGCAAATACCCATTACCGCGACATCGTGCGGGATACGGAGTTTCAATTCTTTGAGTGCGTCATAAACGTAAATTGCGTAGAAGTCGGAAAAGCATAGAATTGCAGTCGGTCTGGATGCCGGAACTGACCATAAATCCTTGACTGTTTCAATAATCTGCTGCCGGTCAAAATTTGTCACATGAATCAACGCTTCGTCAGGGACGGCATGATATTTCTTCAGCAATTGCAACGTTTCAGACAGAGAATATCCGCGGAAACTGGCGCCAGTTTTTCCGATCACCGCAATCCGCTGGTGACCTAGTTTGGTCAAATATGCGATTGCTTCCCCCCAGCCGTCTCTTTGAGAAACAGCGATACAGGAAAGGCCTGTGATTTTTGTGTCATCCATCGCGCCGTGTGTAATCACTATCGGAACCCCCGATGCTTTCATTTTTTTCAGAATCGGTTCCTGTCCGGTAAAGCGGTTAGTTACAGCCGCAATACCGATAATGTGATTGGATTTGACAAACACCTTAATATCGGAGTCTGAAAACATATTTATCGCGGCCTCAGTCATGGCAAATACCTTAAATTGTTTTTCGGTGGCACATCTAATTATTTCCGGAACAATATAATGCGACGGCGATTCAAAGCCACTGTCCGCGCCGTGGATTACCATGATAGTAGCCACGTCTGTAGTTGCGCCGTCAGGATATACAAACGTGCCTTTACCTTGAATGCGCTTGATGAAACCATCGTGTTCCAAACGATCAAACGAAGCCCGTAACGTTATCCTGCCGACTCCGAGTTTCCTGGCCAGTTCTGGCTCGGAAAGCATTTTACTGCCAGACAAAAGCATGCCGGAAACGATATCTTGTTTTAGCTTAAAATAAATTTTATCTTTTTTAAGTTCCAGCGTTTCCATATTAAATAATCCAGCTATAAAGCATTTATATGTTCTGTAATGTTCTATATGTGATTATAGAGGGAATAGCTAAAAAAGTCAATACATATTTATGATGAAACAGCAAAAAAGAATGAAAATAGTTAAAAATCGAAGAAGTCCAACAACCATCGCGTCGCCAGGTGCTCGATGAATAATCACCGGCGCGAGGCGCTTTCCTTATTTTGCGATTGTAACGGGGGATATGGCTGACGGGATAAGCCGCGGCAACGGAGAGAGCGCAAAGTCCGGCATGCCGGGTTCTGATAGCCCGCAGCGGGCTTTCAGGCTATTGCAGCCCGCTAGGAAGTCGCTCCGTTCGACGTTGTCAATATGAGTACCGCGGACGCTTCGGACGGTTGTTTGAAAGTTACGCGTATACACCCGTCAGCATTTAAAATCATGCCTTATATAACGCATATGCGTGTAAGTTGTTTAGCCGCGGAGGTACTTTTTGTTTAATTTAAACATCCACCACCACTTTTTTTTGATACCCATCAAAGGCACAAACCCAGCATTCTTTTACATATCCCGTTGAATCAAAGACTTTTGCAAGACTGGCTGGTCTTATAGTTTCCGGACAGAGAACCTATATTGAAGCCTTATCTCCACCATTTTTCTCTCCGTTTCTCCGTTATTTCGTGTCCTCGACACGTTTCAACTATCGATACAAAGCTATATTCTTCAACAATTTACGGCAAAATTTATTTTAAACAATATTTCCTATTTTGT
>CAIPAT010000159.1 GCA_903863035.1 uncultured Lentisphaeria bacterium | reverse complement strand
TTATCTCCACCATTTTTCTCTCCGTTTCTCCGTTATTTCGTGTCCTCGACACGTTTCAACTATCGATACAAAGCTATATTCTTCAACAATTTACGGCAAAATTTATTTTAAACAATATTTCCTATTTTGTCTAAATTGCTTGAACCACACCACTTTCATCAAGTTTGCCACTGAACGACACGATTATTCTATTTTTAAGCTCAGTCCAGAGACCACAATTAAAAATCATTCTTCTTATTGTACAATCATTATTTAACAATAATTTCCCGAAAATTACTTTACTAAACCGGTTAAATTAATTATGAGAATAACATTTACCGTCCCAAGGAGGCCCGTTTTAACCCGCCTCATGGCACTCGATATAATTATGCAGATATTATGCGGCACTGCACTACCGTTTATATTCATAATGGTGCCATTTGTCACAGGCAAAATGTCAATCAGAGCTGCGCACTAAAAAAGTAATTTTTTTATAAGAAACGTTATTTTCTCAACTTGATTTTGCAACGTAAACATGATATTTTACGTTGCAAAATTAATCGAGGCTTTTAGATGCAATCAGTTGAAGATAAAATATATAATCGTATTAGATCCCATGGCAGAGCATGGGCGATGTCTAACAGTGATTTCTGTGACATTGCCTCCGAAATTACCGTTCGTTCCGCGCTTTATCGTCTAAAACAAAGAAACATTATCAGAGCGATTTTGCTTGGAATTTACGATTATCCCAAGTATAGTGAATTCCTTCAGGAATTTATGGCTCCGGACATCGATAGTGTTAGTCATGCTATCGCCCGCAAATTCGGTTGGAGAATTCAGATTTCCGGCAGTGCTGCGTTAAATTATCTTGACATTTCCACGCAAGTTCCTGGTCGCAATATTTATCTTTCCGATGGGCCCAATCGCAATTATAATATTCTTGGGCAAATGCTGGAATTTAAACATGCTTCACTTCCTGAATCAAGATTGAAGTATGACCGTAGCGAACTTCTGGTTCAAGCCATTAGAGATATTGGGAAAGAGAATGTTACGCCTGAAATATTAAACGCGCTCCGAAAAAAATTCAACAATGAAGAGTTAAAGCGTATTTTTAAAGATACCCAATATGTGACCGGTTGGATTTATGAAGACATTAAACAAATTTGCCACAGTGAGATAAATCATGGATGATATCGCCAAGCGTTCTAATTCTGAGCGAGCGGAACTGTTTTCGCAAACAGCAGCAAAAGACGGTCGCTATAACGCGGCGATCGTTGAAAAAGACTTCTGGGTCTGCTGGATGTTGAATCGCCTTTTCTCGTCGGAACTCCGCAATAAATTGATTTTCAAAGGCGGAACCAGTCTTTCCAAAGTTTTTAATCTGATTGAACGATTCTCTGAAGATATTGATCTTATCCTCAACTGGCAAGGTCTCATTGATGAAGATCCGATGCAGGCAAGAAATAAAACCCAGCAAGGCAAATTAAATAAGAGACTGGACGACGCAGGTGAGCGTTTTATCCACAATAACTTGTTTCCGACCATACATGATTTATGTGCCGGCATTTGCGAAGTTGAAATGTCACAGGACAACCCCAATGTAATATTGATAAAATATCCTGCAGCATTTTCAAGCGGCTATTTGCGTCCAGAGATTCTGTTGGAAATAGGTCCCAAAGCGGCGTGGATTCCACATGCAACATATCAAATGTATTCTTACGCCGCCCTGGCATATCCCAAACGGTTCAAAAACGATAAGGTTGATTTGATTGCAACCACGCCGGAACGGTCATTTTGGGAAAAAGTCACTATTTTACATGCCGAGGCACATCGTCCGGCAAGTAAAAAGGCTCCCCCGCGCTATTCCCGACATTACTACGATACGGCCCAAATGGCGGACTCCAGTGTGAAGAATACTGCACTGGCAGATTCCGAGTTACTGGCGCGAGTGGTCGAATTCAAGCAACGCTTTTATCCATCCGGTCACGCTCATTATGATCTTGCACGAATTGGAACGCTGAAATTATTACCGCCGGAACACGCCATGGCAAATCTGGCGAGCGACTATTCTAAAATGCGAGAGATGATTTATGGAAATTATCCATCATTTGCTGAGATTATCGCTAAATTGAAGAATCTCGAGAAGGAGATTAATCAAGGTGGAGCTGAATAACGACATTATGGGTCACGTTATCAAAAATTACGCAACCATCTAGACTGAACACTTCGTTCATCGACTGAACTGTTCCAAAGAAAAGGTTATGATCTTATGGGAATTTGCAACCAAACTGATGGTATGAACGTATATCAAAAAATGCTTGATTCAATTTTGCATGAGAAGCTGACAGAGCTCATTACAGACTTCATCTGTAAAAGATTTAAGAAATCAGGAGTTATTTTAAATAGTAGTCAAATTGAAATAATAAGAAAAAAAATTATAAATCTTGATGATTTTAATCTTTTAATCGACGAATCCCAGCTTGATCCTTCAATTACTAAATCAACTATCCGCGGGAATGTAGATGTAAATCTTGCAGACACAACAGAATTAGATAAATCTGTCGAAAACCTATGGGGTGTCATTCCCAGATGTTTTCTTTAATATATCCAAAGACATTGCAGCAATTCTTCTCAATACGGTGATTAAGGATTTTGGACAAAACTATGTGACTGAACAAAAGAAATTTGACGGATTTAAGCACGATTTGAAAAAAAATGGCATGAGCCAATTCTATTATTGGAGTTACTGCTAGTGATATCACGCGAAAGCGGGGACTTATTTAATGAGTCATTTGGGAAAAATAATGATCAAGTCTTCTTTGTCCTTTGGCGCCTTCATGCCATGTCGTGTCAGATCACAATGGAGATTCTAGCACTATTGAAAAGCGGTTTTGCTGATGGAGCACATGCAAGATGGCGAACTCTTCATGAAATAGCAGTTACGGCACTGTTTATTAAGCAACAAGGAATATGGGTTGATTGCGCGCTTGCCGCGCAATAACCCCTCTTGAACTGGACTGGCTGGTCTTATAGTTTCCGATCAGAGAAGTCATATTGAAGCCTTATCTCCACCATTTTTCTCTCCGTTTCTCCGTTATTTCGTGTCCTCGACACGTTTCAACTATCGATACAAAGCTATATTCTTCAACAATTTACGGCAAAATTTATTTTAAACAATATTTCCTATTTTGT
>CAIPAT010000158.1 GCA_903863035.1 uncultured Lentisphaeria bacterium | reverse complement strand
AGGAGCCGTAAAGAAATAACCTTTACATCTTCGCGCTTCTCCCGAATGCCTTTGTGTTTGCCGGTTCGTTACATACCTTCAGGTATGCGCCTTACCGGCAATTCCCAAAATCACTTCGGGATATTTCGCGAGACTTGTCAAGTTTATTTCTCGACAGCTCCTTAGGAGTTGTTAAGAAATAAGTGGTATTTTTATACTGAGGTATCCGGAAGTTCCCCGGAGGACCAGTAGAAAGTGCCAGTTATTTTTGAACGACTCCTTAACGCCATTGGGTTATCGTGTCAACAGTAAATTTCGGCATATGCAGGACATCATTGTCATCCAGATAGTAGTTGGCTGACATGCCGGCGGTAATGTCCTCCTGGACAGGCGACTCGTCCGGATATCCCGCAGCGAGCAGATAAATCACGGTCAAATCTTCCGGCAATTCGAGTATCACATCCACATTTTCACGTTTAAAAGCGCCGATCCAGCAACAGCCCAGGCCCAATGAATAAGCCGTAAGCGTCATGCTTTGAATCGCAGCCCCGGCATCGGCATGCAGAGTATTGTTGTTGTTCCTGGGACTTATAACCGCAATAAAAGTCAAAGGCGCAGTCTTGCCGGGTTCCGGGTTGCGGCGCGGCTTGACCAGGCCGCCCCATGCGGTGTTTGCAAAGATACTGGAAACCAGTTCCGGCTTCTGAATAACGATATACCGCAACGGCTGCAAATTGCCCCCGCTGGAGGATAATCTGGCGGCATTAAGCATTGCCCTGAGTTCAGACTCATTGACCTGAATCTGCTTAAAACGCCGGACTGTTCTTCTGCCTTGTACTACCGCTGAAAATTCCATATTTAAACTCCTGTGTTTAGAGCCAATTGCAAAACTCCAGTTTTGCAGGAAGTCAGAATCTGGAATCTTTAATCTAGAATTCAGAATGAAATTCGAACTAAATCCGGACTTATTCTGACTCCTGAATTCTGACTACTGCTATTAATATATTGCTCCGCCGGAGCTAAATTCTGAATCCGGAAATCCCGGTTATGACGGAGCATAACCCTCCATTGAAACCGGCTCCATTCTGACTCCTGGCTCCTGGCTCCTGGCTCCTGGCTCCTGGCTCCTGACTCCTGACTCCTGACTCCTGGCTCCTGGCTCCTTTTGCAATTACCTCTTTATTCAAATCAATCAGCAATGACTGCAATTGCGCTATTAACATTGCCGAAAGGCGCGCTGACCTGAATCCCCTGTACCGAGGAACGGATTGCGGCGACACATTCCCTGGCAATCTCAATGCCTTCCAGCCGCTGGGCCTCTCTGGACTCGGCTTTGGCCATACGTTCCATAACCTCATCCGGCACAACCACGCCCGGGACTTCATTTTTCATGAATTCGGCATTGCGATAGCTGGCCAGCGGCCAGATTCCGGCAATTACCGGAATATTCAACTCCTTGATGCTGTCAACGAATTTCAGCAAAGGTTCTACCGAAAATACCGGCTGGGTGATGATGTATTCCGCGCCGGCTTCAACTTTTTCGCGCAGCCTCCGGATTTCGCGGTTCATATCGATGGCATTGGGATCCGCGCCGGCGCCGGCAAAAATTGCAGTCGGCGTTCCGCCAATCGTCTTGCCGCCGATATCAATGCCGCGATTAAGCCGCGACTGGATTTTAAGGATGCCGATGGAATCTACGTCGAATACGGCCGAGGCGAATGGATAATCACCCAGCTTCGGCGGGTCGCCGGTTATAAAAAGTATGTTGTTGATTTTCTTACAGGCGCAGCCGAGCAGGTCGGCCTGCATCCCGATAATATTTTTGTCGCGGCAGCAGAAATGCAGAATTACCTCAATCCCCGCTTGCTCCTGGAGTTCAATTGCAGTAATGATCGGGGAAATCCTGGAACTGGCCCGCGGCCCGTCCGGCAGATTGATGGCATCGATTCCGGCCTCGCGGCACTGAATGGCCTTTTCAATCGTACTGGAAAGGTCATAGCCGCGCGGCGGAGTTATCTCCACCGTTGTAACCCATTCGCCGCGTGCGATCTTTGCCGCAATCTTTGACTTTTTTTCCATTGGAACCGGTTCAAGCAGTTGATCTTCCGCGTTTAATTCGGCTAACTTGTGCGTGACGTGCGTTTTCGCCAGCGGACGGATGCTTCTGGCAATGTCCCGGATATGCCCCGGTCCGATGCCGCAGCAGCCGCCTATCCCGCGCACTCCAAGGTTTACGTAGCGCAAGGCGTAAGTCGTCAGATATTCCGGACTGCACATATAGATCATGCGGTTATCCACGCTTTTAGGCATTCCGGCATTCGGCTGGGCGATGACTGGATAATCTGTCAGCGGGAGCATTTTCTCCAGTGCGCCGAGCATGCCTTCGACTCCGGACCCGCAATTCAGCCCGAGCGCGGTAGGCTTGCGCGAATGAGTGTCAAGAGTCCTTAACAGCGGTGCCAGCGATTCGCCGTGAGGCATATCAAGGTCGCGGTCAACATTGAAACTGAGCATGAACGGTATCTGCGATTTCAGTTCAAGCGCATTGTAAATATTTTCCAGATCACCCTTCGATGAAATAGATTCAAAAATTATGAAATCGGCGCCGGCGCATTCCAGCGCGTCAATCTGTTCGGCCAGTATTTCCGCAAGCTGCTTTTCTTCGATGACCGAGCCGTGGCAATCTCCGATCGGGCCGATCGACCCGCAAACCAGCACATCCTCGCCGCATACCGCTTTGGCAAGCTCAACGGCGGCAGTATTGATCTCACGGACTTTTTCGCCCAGTCCATGCCGCGAAAGCTTGTTGCGGTTGGCCCCGTAGGTGTTGGTGGTGATGACTTCCGCGCCGGCATCCACATAACTCTGGTAAATTTCCGACACTACTTTAGGATTGGTCAGGCAGAGACCTTCGTAGGAATTATTGATAAAAAAATCGCGCTTGTAAAACTCGGTTCCGGTCGCGCCGTCGAAAATAACTATATGATCCTGAAGTTTTTCTTCCAATCTGTTCTGCATAAAACCCCGTTGCTTTGCTATTTGTTCACTTTATAATGTCCGCATGTGCTATAAAAATATCCGCATGAATTTAACCGGCTGTGCCGGAATTTTATAACCACAGAGCCAGGACACGGAGAAATCCATCCCGCAGTAGCGGGACCACGAAACACACGAAACACACGAAAAACCAAATCCGTTTAACCATGAAGTCCATGAAGAAAATTGAAGTTACTGGTTTTAAGTAGAGAATCTCTCTTCATTACCTTCATGCTCTTCATGGTTAAACGGATTTTCTTATCCTGTATATCCTGTCTATCCCGGTTAAAATATAAATTCCTATACGATAAATTTACCGTTTGCGCCGGGAAAATCAATATGCGATCGCTTAATAACAGCAGAATTATGTGTTCCCGGAAACAAATCCGTGACGCGATTCCTGTATCATATTCAACTGGGAATTGAGGTCGGCTACTTCGCGCCGCCAGAAAGCATCATTCCCCCAGTCCGGAAAGTTGTTCTGAAACTTGAAATCATCTATCTGCCGGCTGCACCAGTCAAGAAAATAGATGATCCGCATTGCCCGCAGCGGCTCGACCAGCATCAGAGAATCATCATCGAAGTCCCGCATTTGGCAATAACCATCCAGGATCAGCGACATTTCATAACGGCATTTCTGGATATGCTCCGGCAGCAGCAGCCACAAGTCCTGAACCGGCGGCCCCACCATCATATCATCAAAATCAATTATCATCAGGCCTTCTTCCGGACGTTCCAGAATATTGCCGCGGTGACAGTCGCCGTGAATCCGGATATATTCCCTGCCTTCAAACATCGGGCCGATCATATCCAGCAGCTGTTTGGCAGTGTTTTTGAACTGGTCGGCATAAGCGGAAGTAACGAACCCGCCTGAAAGCAGATGATCGACTTCAACGGCGGTCGTTTTCAACGGATGCAGCAGCGTCCTGGCGGCAGCCTCGCGTCTGGCTCCGGCCATGTGTATCCTGGCAATGACCATGCCCAGCCGCCGCCAGCCGTCATCGTCAATAATCTCGATCTCACGGCCGAACCGCTTCGGATACAGCACGAAGAATATCCCGTCATCAGTTTCGCCCAGCGTGTTTCCGTCAACCAGCGCCATCGGAGCGATAACCGGAATTTCATCCGCCGCGCAATCCAGCACAAAGCAGTGTTCCTCTTCAATCGCTTCCCTGGTCCAGCGTCCGGGACGGTAGAATTTGGCAATTATCCGTTCTTTGGCAGCAGTTTGCAATTCATATACCCGGTTGATGTAGCTGGGGAGCGGCGCCGCAAGACCGCTCATGGGTTTGCCCAGCGCGGTTTCAACTGCGTCAATCATTGCATCCGGTCCAAAATTATCAAAATTTTCAGCGCGCATAAATACAGTCTCAATTTAGTTATCAAAGAATAATGTTACAAAAACAATTTAATAGTTCGAATTGCCGGAAATACCGGCTGGAATTATTAAAATACCAACTTTTTATGCATTATCCCATCATCAGCGCTTTCTGGACCGCCTTGGGATTAATGGAAGCAACACGCAGTAATACCTGGGCGGGGCCGGCCGGCTGACGACGTCCCTGTTCCCAGTTTTGCATTGTTCTTGGACTTACTCCAATCAGCATTGTAAACTTTGCCTGCGAATAGTGCAGTTTGTTCCTGATTGCTTTCACATCAAGCGGAGAATAAGAAAATTTTCTTGACGGAGCTTTCAAGCCTTTATTTATTTTTCCAGCTTCTTTCACTGATTCAAGCAATTGATTAAAAAGTTCTTTTCCCATGTTAAAATGTCTCCATGATTTTTTTAAGAGTGTTCAACTCTTTCTGAGTTAGATTTTCCTGAACGTTTTTGCGATACATCAGCAGCAGATATACTCTGCACAACTGAAATTTTAACAATAGCCGAACAGGATTGTGGATTGGATTTTTTCGATCCAACTGATTGGCGATATGAATATCGCCGGAAGGAGGAACGGAAAAATACAGCCGCAAGGCGCTCAGTGCGCCAAAGCATGTTGAAGTTGATTTTGAATAAAATCATTCAAGCTTTGATGATGCAGTATTGCCTCCGCATGCAACTTGCTGTGCAATTCGGGATCAACCCGCAGAACAAAACGACCAGAGTAAGGCTTTTCCGGAGCTTTGCCCTGTTCTTTGCAAAACTCCAGATAATCATCAACCGACAATTCAAATTCTTTCTTTAATTCATGAGCATTTTCACTCTGAAAAGTAATGGTGTCCCTGGTGTTAATTACCGTACCGAAAAATATTTCCGCTTCTTCGTCAAATTCCACCTTTGCCGTATATCCTTTATAATTCATCATGGTTTTACTCCTATTTTCAATAAATCCTTTCTTAACTGATCCACCGCGCCCTTAACCGTTTCCTTCCCCGGATGTGGCCGGTGATAAACGCCGCGCCAGTCTTTCAGCGCGATTCTTACTCGTGAGCCGGCGCCCTCGGAAATTTCGGCTCCCAACGCCATTAGCAAACTTTCAATATCCTGCCATGCAATATCGCAGCGGGTAGGCTTCTCGAAGATTTGTTCCAATGTTTTCCGCTGTTTTCTATTCATAATACTATATTATAGTACTATATGCCGATTTTTGCAATATTATGCATATTTTTTTATTTAAAAAAGTCAGGAGGTTACTTATACTCTATTAGGTTGAAAATTTAACATAGATTGCGAAGATTTTGAGAGTTGGTTCGTATTCTGAGAGGCTGCCGATACCGGGGTATCGAAGGCCTCGAAGAGTGCGAATCCAAAATCAAAAGATCGCAACCGCTTTGCGGTGAGTGTCTTGCGACCGTATTTTTCCGTTCCTTCTTCCGGCGATATTTATATCGCCTGTCAGTCGGATCGAAAAAATCCAATCCACAATCCTACTCATCTATGTTAAATTTTCAACCTAATAGAGTATAATCATATACTGTCCGTATTATCGGATAATATACGCGGCCGGTGACGTTTGCTTATCGGAGGCTGTATGAAAATCGGCATCAAACATTAGTTTTGGTATTTTCACTGCTTGTATAAAATAGCCGTTATATTAATATTATAAACCAAGGAAATATCACCGAATACAAGAACTTAACCGGCTGCGCCGGAACTTTAAATACAATAACCACGAAAGGCTTAGCGCGGCATAGCCGCAACCAAAAGAAACAATTAAATACACTTTAACCACGAAAAGCACGAAAAAACACGAAAAGAAATCCAAAAATCCAGCTTCACCATGAAGGACATGAAGGTAATAAAGTTAAACACGGGAACGCCACTCTCCGCAGCGGCTTTAGGGATTTCGCCTTTAGCGACCAACGCCTCGCCGTTGGATCACGCCCGGCGGGCCGCCGGTGGCGAGTAATGGGAAACAATTTTTTGTTTGCAGTCCCGTGAGCGCGGGACGGACAGTTCCGGGTTCCCCCTTGCATCCCTCCTCCTGAACTTTTAATTGACGGATAAAATGACGAAAGTTCTCCATATGCATTGCGGAGCATTTTTCATGTTCATAATTATAAACTTATGGAAATGGCCGCATGAAAATCTTTCTGAAAAAACAAGAAGATGACGGATAGTAGTACGAAAAGCACGAAATAAGACAAATACACTTCAACATGAAGAGCATGAAGATAATGAAGGTATGTACGACGGATGGCGATATTATTTTTAAACTTCAATTTCTTCTCATGTTCTTCATGGTGAAACGGTTTTTCTTATCCTGTCTATCCTGTCCATCCCTGTTAAAATACAAATTCATATACGATAAATTTAAATAGAGGCAAAATGCTAAAAATTGATCATGATTTCCATGTGCACACCTATCTTTCAAGCTGCTGGTGAAATCGGGGTCAGATTTTCCACGAAAAGTTAAAAGCCCTGGGAGCGTCGGTCGCCTGACCTGCTTTTTTCCTAAAAATAAAAAAGCCCGGCGTTTTACGACCGGGCTTATCTGTAACATCTTTTGTAACGCTTACGGCATCAAATGTTCGGGCGTGGTATTCAGCGCCGCCGCCAGCTTCGTTGCAGCTCTAAGCGTCATCGGACGCTTACCGCTTTCGTATTCGCTGATAACCGTCTGACGCATGCCGGAACGCTCGGCCA
Organism: uncultured Lentisphaeria bacterium; assembly: GCA_903863035.1. GTDB lineage: Bacteria > Verrucomicrobiota > Lentisphaeria > Victivallales > Victivallaceae > CAIPAT01. The sequence goes on along the minus strand of CAIPAT010000158.1, from coordinate 1,041 downwards.
GATCTTTCTGCGTCATATTGATTTTATGACGCGCGCCGGCCAGAACGCGATGCTTGTTCTGTTTCCAGAAATCAGTATCCCTGATATTAACCAGTTCATCGCCGTCATCTTCAACGCTGCTGGTGTCAACATCAAGAATTTCAACGGTAAACTGCTTGCGCAGAAATTCAAGTATTTGACTGGTCCCGGCTCCGTGGAGCGATATTTCAGTACGGGGCTTTCTCACGACTGCCAACATAATACACCTCTATGGTTATGGTTTCTTTTTCCGCCGTCCAGCAGGCGACATAATGATAATTCAAATGACAATGATATTTATTCCCGGACAGTTTTGAATAATTTTGCCATGTCGGCTGTTCCGGACCGTCTACCTAAAGAGCCCGTTGCAGAAACATAAAATCATCTTTAACATTGACTGGCAGTTTATTTAAATTCTTAAGTTGTTTCTTTTTAACTCTTACTTCCCAGGTCATTCCACTTTCCTTATTGTTAATAATTAATTATATCACAAAATATCACAAAAGGCAAGAAAATATATCAAACTTTTTTATTAAAAAATCCTGTATATCCTGTCCATTCCAGTTAATCTGCTACTCTCTGTGTCTCTGTAGTTAAATCTGCTCCGTCGTCTTATCGGGGTCTGTTCGTCTTATCGTTGTCTGTCCACTTAACTTTTATTTTTTGTGCATATATTCATCAAAATTACTTCTATTTTCACTTCTTATTTTAATATTTTCAACCGCAAGATTTAAAAATAATGATTTTATGAAAATCGGCATCAAATTTTAGCTTTGGCGTTTTCGCTGCTTGTATAAAACAGCCATTATATTCATATTATAAACCAAGGGAATTATAATATGTTTGAGTTGGAATTAATAGAATATCACCCGAATACAAGAACTTAGGAGCTGTCAAGAAATAAACTTGACAAGTCTCGCGAAATATCCCGAAGAGATTTTGGGAATTGCCGGTAAGGCGCATACCTGAAGGTATGTAACGAACCGGCAAACACAAAGGCATTCGGGAGAAGCGCGAAGATGT
>CAIPAT010000157.1 GCA_903863035.1 uncultured Lentisphaeria bacterium | reverse complement strand
GCCCGGAAATAGAAGACGCATTGGCGTTCCTGAGCTTACTGGTCTACGCGGATAATAATTCATTTGAGCGGATCATCAACAAACCCTACAGGGATATTGACAGGATGCACGTATATGCGCTGCAACAGTATGCGTTAAAGCACAAAGTTACACTAATGCAGGCGCTCATGGATTGCGCCGGACAGCCGCCATACAATGAGCAACCGGTTAAAGATTTCATAAAGGCGTTCAAGGAAATCAAAGCGAAACTGGGCGTAATATCAACCTCCCAGGCGCTGGCGGAAATCCTGGATAAGACTGGGTACGAAGAATGGTTGAAGTTTGATCTCAACGGCGACAAGATCGATAATATCTGGGAGCTGAAACGGGCAGTAGAAGAACAGGAGGAAGCGGCGGGCGGCAGACTGGATATCGCCGGGTATTTGAACCATGTAGGATTTTACGCCGGATTCGCGGCGGTAAAGTATCCGGACAGTGTGCAGCTCATGACGATCCATTCCAGCAAGGGGAAGGAATTTTCGCATGTGATTGTCTGCGGCATGAACGAAGGAGTGCTGCCATCGCAGGAAGGCGACATTGATGAAGAACGCCGATTGGCTTATGTTGCATGTTCCAGGGCCCAGGATGGGTTAATGCTGACGTGTGTCGGAGAGAGCGATGAACCTGAATCCATTCTGCCGTCGCGCTTCCTGTCAGATATGGAACCATACTTGACCGTGCAGTGATCGGTTGTATTAATCCGACGGCTTGATTAGAGCTTGCCCTGGGCACTGAAAAGTGACAGTGTTCCAGGGGATCGGCCAGGATGCCTAAAACTGAGGGTTTTAGCGTGACTGACTGGCATGAAACACTGCGCCTCACCAGCCGCTAAACGCGTAAATGGTAAATCATTCGGACAAACAAAAGAAAATGCCGCTTATTACTGAGGAATGTAATAAGCGGCGCACACAAAAAAGCTATAGATACGATGCACATGATTCTTTTATAAGTCAAATCAAACAGTAAAAAAGAATGAAAAAAAACTACATTGTAATAAGTCACTTGTAATATTTATCTTGTACAGTTATTCTATTTACATATTGCATAAAATATAAGGGAATTGCTATCAGTCAATTTTTCGTTCGTTTTGCTTTGTAAATTTGTTTCTATTTGCGTTGGCTCAAGAGCAGGAGTTAGAAAGAAAATAGCGTATAAAAATCTTTTATTAAAACTCATTTGCGGTGTTACTGAAGAAAATACTAATGTAATTATAAATCAGTCATAGCCTTGACGGATTTATCAATAGTTAAACATGCAGGCGGCATGGAAAAGGGGAAAAATGAAAAACGTTATCGTGATGATTCTCGCAGTAGGGGTGCTGGCTGTGGTCGGCACTGGTTGCACAAGTTTTGAAACCAACCGCGTCGGAGACCAGGTCAATGTCAAGATGCCTTTGAATGTTGAACCTATCGTCGAAGCCGGAAACCAGATGGTTGAAGGGAACGCTACAGTTAACTGCCTGTTCGGTATTTTTACATGGGGAGTTAGCAGCCAGGCAGTAGGAATAGATTATATTGGAACATCTTCTGGAACAAGCATATTTACCAGCCCGGCTGATGTCGCGAAAAACGGCGCGGCATTTGATGCATGTACTGGTGCTAAGGCGGACTTACTGCTGGCGGCCAGGTATAATCTGACAGAAACCAATTATTTTGTATTCAAGAAAATTGAGTGTCAGGTAAAAGGCTATCCTGGCATCCTCAAAGGCGTTAATATTAAAAAGTAATCTGTAATTGCTCATGCCGCCTGCATGTTTAATTATAGGTTATTTAATCATTTCATGGAACAGACGCAGGACTGATTATTTTTAACAATCATTTCACCAACGGTATCTGCTGCCAGTCTGTCGTGTAGTTCGGCGACAGGTGATCGCGCTTCATAGTCCAAGGCCGCTGGATGCCTTCGGCCAGATGAAATATCGTTTTCTTGCCGAACTGCTTATTGATCCTGTCAACGGCCTCATAGAGTTTGTCGCGCCTTGACGATTCGGCATAGCTGAATATATCCGGCTGCACGGTATCCGCGCTTTCCAGTCCGTAGAATACTACGCCGGCCTTCTTGTATCTCCGCCCCTCAATGAATATTCCGGGCAGTACCGTCGCGATCTTATTCAGCATGGTGCTGGTGTCGCCGGTCGGGAAGTCAAAGACTACAGTGGTGCCGGTGATCCCTCCATCCTGTGCTTCATTACCATATTCCGGATAGTACTGGAAGTAGACATTGGCCCCGGCAGCCTTCTGGTTCTCTTTGCGCAGCTTAGTCGCGGCGGTGGAGGTATAGACAGCGATGGCCTCCGTCAGATCACGCAGGTCAATGACCGGATGACCGAAGGAGCGCGAACAACTTATGCTCTGGCTGGGCTCCTCGATATTGTCCATCTCCAACGCCGTAGTGCCATTCAATTCCATTACTGTCCTGGCGACGCATACATTGAACTGTGCGCGGATAAACGCATCGTCCTGCGATTTTAACTGTCCGGCAGTGTTTATGCCAAGCCGGTTAAGTTTATCCGTCAGGCGCTGTCCTATGCCCCATATTTCGCCTACCGGAAGTTTCGCCAGGATGTCCTTCGGGTTATCCGGCATGACGAATACGCCTTCCGGAGATTTCTTACCGATATGGTTGGCTATCTTCGCCAACGTCCGGGTTGATGCGATGCCGACCCCGACCGGGATGCCGACCCACTTCAATATTTTGCGCCGTATCTGCTGCCCGTAGGCGAAATAATCGGAGCCTTCCGGCAGCGATAATAACAGGAAAGCTTCATCAATGGAATACGGCTCGACATCTGGGGAGAAGTCGCCCAGGACGGTCATTACCCGCTTCGACAGGTCGCCGTAGAGTTCATAGTTGCTGGACCGGATCACAATACCATGCTGCTTAATCAGCGGCTTCAACTGAAAATAGGGTACTCCCATCTTTATGCCCAGTGCTTTAAGCTCATTTGAACGGGAAATCACACACCCGTCATTGTTGGACAGAATGGCTACGGGTTTATTGCGGAGCGACAGGTCAAAGACTCGCTCGCAGGATACATAAAAGTTATTGCAGTCCACCAGGGCGAACATGATATTATTTTCCCTGCTTGACGAATTGATGAATCGCAGCGGTAACTACGCCGAAGATTTGCAGTTCATTTTCCCCGGCAAAGGTAATCGGCTTATAGGCAGGATTGGCGGCGACCAGTTCCAGCACATTATCTTTATGCCGCAGGTACTTCACTGTGAATTCGCCATCAACTGCGGCAATGACAATACTGCCGTCTACTGCATCAAGCGCACGGTCAACCACCAGAATATCACCAGGCATAATCCCGGCCTGTACCATCGAATCTCCAGCAGCGCGGACAAAGAACGTTCCAGCCGGATGCTTGACCAGCAGTTCGTTCAGGTCCAATGCCTGCTCCACGTACTGTTCAGCCGGTGACGGGAACCCGGCCATCACACAGTCACCCATCAGCGGTGGCTTCTCTGCTGGATGTTTAGTTTTAGTCATAATTGTCCTTTACTTCATGTCTGATATTTTACCATGACATAAAATTTATACAACAGGCGAATGGGCAGAAACAACAGGATTGTTTTTTATTCAATAAGCACCAGCAACGATGAAATTGTGGTCACCAGTATCATTGCCTTGATACACGAAAAACCAGCGTTCCTTACGTCGGCAAGTCCATGTTTGACTGCGCACGAAACGACACAAAATGCTCTCGATATAATTTTACCGCTTTTGTTATTCCGGCTGGCAGAACGATAAAATGCGGTTATATTTTCGTAATATAAAATATAACCAGATATGAACTCAGAGGCTCCAGGATGTTTAATGAATTTGCCGTAATAGACTTTGAGACCACGGGGCTGAGCGCGGACTACTGCCGTGTCATTGAAGTGGCGGCGGTAATCGTCCGTAATGGCGAAGTCGCCGACTCCTTTGTTGAACTCATGCATCCCGGCTGCCGTCTGCCGTTTATCATCACGGATATAACCGGCATAACCGATGCCATGCTCAAAGGGAAGCCCAAGCCGGAAGTTATCATGCCGAAGCTGAAGAATTTCATTGGCAACCGTCATTGTATAGCGCATAATGCCACGTTCGACTCCGGGTTCTATCATGCCGAGATGGGCCGCGCCGGGATTGCCCATGACCGCACATTCTTTTGCACGATGAAGCTGTCACGCCGCCTGATTCTGGATTCGCCGAGGCATAAGCTTTCAATTCTGGCAGATCACCTGAACCTTCCTCGACCGGAGAAAGGCAAATGTCACCGGGCGCTCTACGATGTTCTTCTGACAGTTGAACTATGGAAACATATTGAGCGTGTCATCAGAAAAAAAATAGGAAAATCGCCTGACCAGGAAATCTACCAGACGATTATGAAAAAGTCGAAGGGTGCAGTCCCCAAATACCTTGACAAAATATCCTCGCTGCCGGTAAAATAAAGCTATGGTTATCAATACTCCGCAAGGAATCTCAGGAGTTTAATCCCCGCAGATTCTGGCCGTATCAATTTGCGAGACTCGTTCTTTCAGGCTTTTGCCGGAGCTGAATTTGACCACCGAACGGGCCGGGATGAGCACAGTTCTTTCCGGATGCCTGGGATTACGGCCAACACGGGCTTGGCTCTGCCTTACTTCAAACACGCCAAAATTGCGCAGCTCGACCGTATGCCCGGCGGCGATTTCATCGGCCAGCGAGTCAAGTAACCGTTGCACCACAAAAGTCACATCATGCTGTAGAAGGCCGGTTGCCTTTGCTATCTTTTCCACAAAATCGCGCTTGGTCATTGACATGGTATTAGCCTCTTATGGTTTCGCTTTTCTCTCTCTGTAGCCGGTAATTGGTCAGTATCCCGCATTCCCGCCTGGCTCTAGCCCAACTGCCATCGCCCAGTTTCTTCATTGCCACAGCCTGCAAGTACAGGTAATTATTTCTCATGTGCATATAGGACAGCGACTCCCCACTGCGGAATAAAGCCAGGACTTCCCTTTTAATCTCTGCGGTCGTCATACTCCGGCGTAAACGGACACTCTTATAATCCACTCCGGCAGCTTGAATTGCTTTACCCCAGTTGCCGAAGCGTTTGATCGCCGCCATGTATAACGGCTTGTGGTGGTTCTGGGCGTGCTGCGAGAACAGCGGTTCGCCTTCTTTCGCCAAACGCCGGATTTCGTCCAGCACTGACTGCTTGGTCCAGCTTTTATATTTCTTGATCAGGCTGTAATCCAGACCGCAGGCCTCAATGGCTCCACCCCATGAACCGAAAGTCCGTTCCGCCGCCGCGTAAACATCTGGATAGTTGGTGGCATAATAATATGAATTCAGCGGCTCTTTATCTAAACGGCTCATAATGTGCTGCTGAATCATCTCCGGAAACCATATCTGCTTGAACATCTTTTCTCCTCATCTCTTTCACTTGCTTAACTTTAACTGAAAAACAAAACCTGATAAAATCGCTCTTTTTCGGCAAAAAGCAAGGGCCAGTTAATTCATTATTTATGCTTTGAGCTTGCATTCAATAGTTTTACGGCTAATTTTATTCAATCTGCCTGCTCAAACGGAGCGGACAATAACAAATTTAAAGGAGAAGAATAAAATGAAGCATTCATTCTACGACGTGAAGGCGAAGGCAAAAGTTCAAGTTGAAGTAACCAAGAAAGTCACCTATGGCACCAAGGGCAATGAACGTTATGCCTTCAAGGGTGTGACAAAAGACGGCCGCAACCTGACCGCATTTGTCAGCAAAGCCGATTGGACTGCTGCCAAGATTTGACGATCCGGCACAGCACTATTTAAGCTCCAGCAGGCGCAGATTTGTGCCGCTGGAGTTTTTCTTTATGCCCCATGATTCCACAATAGAAACTGAACTGTTTTTCCCGAATTAGTCAACTCTTGTGTTTGTTTTCAGCCGGTTCCAGTAGTATGTTTTGCTTTCAGCAGAAAGTATTATCACAGTATGGGAATATTATAATGGCAGAGAAAATCACGCTTCAGCAGTTGGAATCTTACCTGTGGGGGGCTGCGGATATTCTCCGGGGTAATATGGACGCCTCGGAATATAAAGACTTCATCTTCGGCATCCTGTTCCTGCGCCGCCTCTACGATGCTTTCGATGAAGAGCAGGAGCGCATCACCGCTTACTACCGCCAGCAGGGCATGGGCGAAGCTGAAGCCAGGGCGATGGCGGAGGATGAAGACGAGTTCTCCCGCACGCTCTATATCCCGGAGAAAGCCCGCTGGTCATACCTGAAGAATCTGAAGCACGACATCGGCGCGGAACTCAACAAGGCGACTGAAGCCATTGAAGAACACAACAAGGGGCTGGAAGGCGTACTGGTTTCCATCGACTTCAATAATAAGTCCAAGCTGCCTGATAACAAACTGCAAAACCTGCTGAGCCACTTTTCCAAGTACCGGCTGCGCACTGACGACTTTGACCGGCCCGATCTGCTGGGTGCGGCTTATGAATATCTGATAAAACAGTTTGCTGACTCCGCCGGCAAGAAGGGCGGCGAGTTCTATACTCCCGCCGAAGTGGTCCGGCTGATCGTCGAACTCCTGAAGCCTGCCGAAAAAATGCGAGTGTACGATCCGACCTGCGGTTCCGGCGGCATGCTCATTCAGTGCAAGACCTATATCGCCGAACATGGCGGCAACGCCACCGACGTGTCTTTATACGGACAGGAAATGAACCAGTCCACCTGGGCGATCTGCAAGATGAATCTGTTCCTGCATGGTGTACTCGATGCCAACATTGCCCGCGGCGACACCATCCGGAACCCGAAACTGCGGCAGGACGGTTTGCTGATGACGTTCGACCGGGTGATAGCCAATCCGCCGTTCTCGCTGGCGAACTGGGGCCGGGAGGAAGCGGAGCATGACGGCTTCGGACGGTTCAAGTATGGTCTGCCGCCGAAGGGCCAGGGCGACCTGGCGTTCGTCCAGCATATGATCGCCAGCCTGAACACCGAAGGCAGGTTGGGCGTGGTCATGCCGCACGGGGTGCTGTTCCGGGGATCGGCGGAACGGGAAATCCGCAAAGGCATAATTCAGGACGATCTGCTGGAAGCGGTGATCGGACTGCCTGCCGGGTTGTTCTACGGCACCGGCATTCCGGCCTGCATCCTGATTATCAACCGCAACAAGCCTGCCGGACGCAGAGGCAAGGTTATCTTCATCAACGGCGAACTGGATTACGAGGAAGGCAAGAACCAGAACAATCTCAGGACGGAGGACATTGCCAGGATCGTCAATGCCTTCGACGCTTATGCCGATGCCAGGCGTTATGCCAGGGTGGCGGACGTAGCGGAGATCGCCGAGAATGATTACAATCTGAACATCCGGCGTTATGCCGACACCAGCACCCCGCCGGAAACGTTCGATGTCAAAGCTGTCCTGAACGGCGGCATTCCGGTCGCTGAAACCAATGAAGACTATATTCAAGAAGCATTGCAAGGCTGTGATTTAAGCGTTGTACTGGTACGCCGGGATGCGGAATACTTTGATTTCCGTCCGGAACTGACCGACAAAGCGGATATTGCCAGATATGCAGCAGAGCTGCCGTCCGGCGCGGTCGCCCAGCTTGAACGCTGGTGGGACAAGTACAAAGTCACGTTCAAGGACATTGAAGCCGAACTGGTTGCCGCCGACAAGGAGCTTGACGCTTATCTCAAGGAGCTGGGGTATGCGTAGGAAAATTCTTAATTCAATATGCAGGAGTACAGTCGGCAGTGTAAATTACTTGATAAATTGTTCTGGCGCCACCGAAGTCTATTCTGAAGCAATTTCAAAGATGGTGAAAGCTCAAGGCTTCAATGTTAAGCGTGTGCATCTCATGGATGAAATCAATGGTGCCGCAGGGGATAGCAACAGAATTGATTTTCAACTTAGCAAGAAAGACGAGAATCTTTTTATTGTAATTAAGCGGGCAATAGGGCAAGTTGATTTATGTGCCGATATTGAGGCATTACTCAGTATCTCAGAACTGGAAACGGGTGCAGGCATCATTATCTTATTCGGTATAACAACCAGGGAACATAAATTCTATTTTTCAGAAGAAACTGAAGAAAAATATAGCGTTGCGGCTAAAGGTGATATTGTAACGATAGATACAGGAAACGCATATTCTGTCCAATGGTTTAAATTTAAAAATAAATCTGGAGCTGGGTTATGAGTAAGCATGTTCCGGCAGGATGGCAGGTAAAACCATTAGAGAAAATAGCGTCAACCAGAACAGGGAAAATGAATCCACTTGTTGATGATAAGATCAAATATATTGGATTGGAGCACATCGATAACGGGGCAATAACTATTAATGGATATATGTGGTCAGATGCAACTGCCAGCCTGAATTCACTTTTCAAGAAAGATGATATTCTTTTTGGGAAGTTACGCCCGTATCTGAGGAAATGTATACAGATAGGATTTGATGGTTGCTGCTCCGGAGAACTGTTAGTACTCAAGGCAAATTGCGAAAGCGCTAATCAGAATTATTTAAAATGTGTTTTGCAGTCTGATCCTATATATACTTTCTGTGATGAACTTTCTGCCGGAACAAAAATGCCCCGTGTTTCATGGGGGGATTTGAAAGAATTTGAAGTAGTACTCCCCCCACTCACAGAGCAGCGGAAGATCGCGGCTATCCTGAGTTCCGCCGACCGGAGCATCGCCGCGACGGAAAAGCTGATTGCCAAGCTTGCCGATCTGAAGAAAGCCCTGATGCAGCAGCTCCTGACCAAAGGCATCGGCCACGCCGAATTCAAACCTTCCCCGCTCGGCCCGATACCGAAGAGCTGGATCATGAAAAACATCGGTGATATTGCAAAAATAAAAACGGGTGGCAAGGATACTCAGAATAAAGTAGATAGTGGACAATATCCTTTCTATGTGAGATCTCAAACTGTTGAACGGATTAATACATATTCTTTTGATGGTGAAGGAATTTTAACCGCAGGAGACGGGGTTGGAGTCGGTAAGGTATTCCATTATGTCAATGGTAAATTTGATTATCATCAACGGGTCTACAATATACACGGGTTCGATAATAGCGTTTTGGGCCTTTTCTTATTTTACTATTTCAAAGAAAATTTTATTGAGAGAGTTAAAACTCTAAGTGCAAAAAACTCTGTTGACTCGGTAAGAATGGACATGATTTCAGAGATGTATGTTCCACTTCCGCCTCTATCCGAGCAAAAGAAAATAGCAGGTATCTTGCATGGAGTTGACCGCAAGCTGTCGGCAGCGAAGGTGAAACTCGCCAAAGCCAAAGAACTGAAACAGGGCCTGATGAACGATCTCTTAACCGGCAACGTCAGGGTGAGTGCATGAGTATGAACCACGAATACGAACAGGCTGAATCACCGGCGATAGATAAGCTGAAAAGCCTTGGCTACGCCTATCTCAGCGGTGCTGAACTATCGCCTGCTGCCGCCATGCCGGAACGGCGTTCGGAGCGGGACGTGGTGCTTGAAGGCCGGCTGCGGTCGTCGCTGCTGAAGATCAATCCCTGGCTGAACGACGAGAACCTGCATAAGATCGTCCGGCATCTGGTGCTGCTGGATGCCGCCAGCGTGATGGAGAACAATCAGGCGGTGCATGACGCCATCGTGGATTACCTCTCCATCGAACAGGACTTGGGCAGCGGCAAGAAGAACCAGACCGTCAAGATCATTGACTTCGACAACCCTGATAATAACGATTACCTCGTCGTCAACCAGTTCCGGGTTCAGGGCCTGCATGAAACCATTATTCCCGATCTGGTGGTGTTTGTCAATGGACTGCCGCTAGCGGTGCTGGAATGCAAAAGCCCGTACATCACCGAGCCGGTTCCAGCCGGTATGGTCCAGCTCTTCCGTTACCAGAATATCCGGATGCCGGAATCAAAGGAGGGCGCGGAGAAGCTGTTCTATTACAATGCGCTCCTGGTGTCCACCTGCGGACGGGAAGCCCGTATGAGCACCATCGGGGCCGGGGCCAAACATTACATGGAATGGAAAGACACCTATCCGCTGCTGCTGGCTGACTTCCCCGATGCCCGCAGTCAGGAACTGTTATTGCAGGGCGTATTCCGCAAAGAGAATCTGCTGAACATCATCCGCAACTTTACTGTATTTGAAACCTGCGACGGCAAGGTGATCAAGAAAATCTGCCGTTACCAGCAGTACCGGGCAGTGCATAAAGCCATCGGACGGCTGAAGACGGAACAGGAACGCTATAACCGGGGCGGCGTAATCTGGCACACCCAGGGTTCGGGCAAATCGCTGACCATGGTGTTCTTTGTATTGCAGATGCGCCGGGATGCAGAACTCAAGGATTATAAAGTCGTCTTCATTACCGACCGGGTGCAGCTGGACAAGCAGCTTACCGGCGTACTGGCACGTGCCCAGCATGAAGCGGTGCGCCATGCTCGGAACATCCGCGAACTGAAAGAGCTACTGAGCAAAGACGCGCCGGACCTGATTACTTCCACCTTGCAGAAAATCCAGGAGGCCCCCGAAGCGGAAATGATGGAGGAGCTGAATGCCTCCAGTAAAATCGTGGTGCTGGTGGATGAAGCCCACCGCAGCCATTATTCCAGCATGGGCGTAAACCTGAATGTGGCTTTGCCGAACGCACCGAAGATCGCGTTTACCGGGACGCCGCTGATGAAAGAGCAGAAGACCCGCAATGCCTTCGGCAGTTATATCGACACCTATACCATCGAACAGGCGGTGGCGGACGGCGCGACCTTGCAGATTATTTATGAAGGCCGGGAAGTCAATACCAAAGTGACCGGCGACTCGCTGGACAAGCTGTTCGACCAGTATTTCGCGGACAAGACCAAAGACGAGCAGGAAGCCATCAAGGCTAAGTTCGGCAAAGAGAAAGCCGTATTGGAAGCTCCGCAGCGGATCGCCATGGTGGCCGCCGACCTGCTGGAACACTACCGCAATAACATTCTTCCTAACGGTTTTAAGGCCCAGATAGTCTGTGCCAGCAGAGAAGCCGCGGCAAGGTTTAAAGTGGCCTTGGACGCGCTGCCGGATGCCCCGGAATCGGCGGTAATTATATCCGGCGCACAGAATGATCTGCCGCATATCGCGAAGCATACCAATCCCCTTGACCACCGTAAATACATTGAACGTTTCCTAAAGCCGATGACCGAGGACAAGCTGAGTATCCTGATCGTCAAGGACATGCTGCTGACCGGCTTTGACGCACCGGTGGAACAGGTGATGTACCTGGACCGCAAACTGGTGGAGCATGATTTATTGCAGGCCATCGCCCGGGTTAACCGTACCCGCGAAGGCAAGGAGTGCGGCTTTGTCGTGGATTACTACGGCCTGGCCGACTATCTGAAAGACGCGCTGAAGGTGTTCAGTACCGAAGACGTGAAGGGCGCGCTGATCCCGATCAAAGATGAACTGCCGAAACTGGAACAGCGGTATGCCCGCGTCATGCAGTACTTCATGGATATGGACCTGGACAATGTGGAAGAGTGCGTTGACGCGCTGGCGAAAGACGAAGTCCGCGCCAACTTCCTGCTGGACTTCAAGAAGTTCATGAAGATCATGGACGTGATTATCCCCCGGAAAGAAGCCGCGCCGTATATCAAGGATATGAACCGGCTGGGCCTGATCTGGTTTACCGCCCGGCAGCGGTATGAGCGCGACGGCGGTGAAGCCATAGACTTTAAGGAATGCGGCGAAAAGGTCAAGCGATTGATTGAGGAACATATTGTGGCGACCGGCATCGATCCGAAGATACTGCCGGTGAAACTGTTCTCGCCGGAGTTCAACAACAAACTTGACCGGATGAAATCCCCGAAGGCGAAGGCCAGCGAGATCGAACATGCCATCAAGCACCATATCACGGTGAACCTGGAGAAAGACCCGGAGTATTATGAGAAACTCAGCCAGCGGCTGGAGTCGATCATCGACCGTTATCACGACAACTGGGATCTGCTGGTTGAGAACCTGACTGCCATGCGCGGCAGCATGGAGACCGACCGCCGCAGTGAAGCCGAAAAGCTGGACTTGAACGAACAGGAGATGGCGCTGTTCCGGATCATCGCCAAGGAACAGGGCATCGAACAGCCGACCGCCGAACAGCAGGAGAAGCTGCTGGAAGCGACCGTCAATATTTTCGCGATCATCCGGGAGCGGGCCGATATTGTGGACTTCTTCAGGAAAGAGACGGAAGTGAAAGCGCTGAAGACCGAAATCAAGCGCAGCCTGCTTAAAACCTTCGGGGCCGGCGATGCCGTCAAGGTGCTGATGGACCGGCTGACTGAACAATCCAGAGTCTTCTTCAACCGGCCATGATAGAATACACTGTCATCCGCAAACCCAACCGGAAGACCGCCTCGGTGCAGGTCTCGCCGGATAATCAGGTTTCCATCATCGTGCCGCTGGACCTGCCGGAAGAGCGGATCGCCGGCATCATCAAACGCAAGACCCGCTGGATTATGAACAAGATCGCTATCAACAACCAGGTGAAGTATCCGGTGCGGCCCAAGGATTTTGTCAGCGGCGAAGCCTTTGCCTATCTGGGCCGCAACTACCGGCTGAAGGTGGCCGAAGGGATTTCCAGAGTGGAACTGAAGAACGGTTATTTCCTGGTGACAATTCCCAACAAAGGCAAAGCCGGCGATGCCAGACTTATCCGGACGCTGCTGACCGAATGGTATATGCAACATGCCAGGCTGAAACTGGCGGAGCGGGTGAAGCGCTATGCCGGGATTATGGATATAAAGAGTTACGGACTGACTGTTAAAAGTCTGAGCAGTCAATGGGGCAGTTGCAGCAAAGACGGAACCTTACAATTCAACTGGCGGATCGTAATGGCTCCACTCCGGCTGGTGGATTATGTGGTCTGTCATGAACTCTGCCACCTGACTTGCCACGACCACTCCAAGGAATTCTGGCAACTGCTGGAACGGTATCTGCCGGAATGGAAAGAGTTGAAAGAAGAGCTCCGCCAGACCGGTGCACTGCTGACGATATAGAGACTTTAGTTATAGATAATGGGGCGGTATTCCTTCCAGTGTTTTAATAATCATATTCCAGGAGGGATATCGAAAATAGTGTTTGGCTCATTTTTAATAAGCCCATGCCGTGTTACCGCTAAAAATTGACTACATTGATTAGTGGATACTAAGCTCAAATGTACTATATTGATTCGGGATACTAAGCTCAAAAGGCCTAAATTATTCATTTTACCGGCCCACATTGTTACCGCCGCGCTTTATAGTCAGAAACAGCATTATCAAAAGCAAATCTACTATTTGAGCCCTGCGCAAAAATTTTTCCATAGCGCGGCTTTTGCCATTCGCTTTTTTGCAGCCTTGCGTTCTCTTTCGGCGTTGCTGCCATTATTACGCCAGGCGCGCATTTTTTCTTTCTGAAGCTCCCGGAAATCATTATCGGTACTATACCGAGCCTTGGTTGTTTTGTTCTTCTGCATGCGGTATTCCATGGTCTTTAATACCTCTTTAACCTCTGGGATGCTCGTAAATTCCTGGCGCTTCCGGTAAGTGAAAACCAGTCCTTCCACCATATTTTTTAAATTTGATAAAAGTTTTTTTCTCTCTATTAGAATATTAAGATCGTCAGAACATTCGACGGTCTGTTTCATTCTACTAATGTTCCGGAAAAACAAAATTGCCGTACTTAACTGGATTTCCCGGTGCAACGAACGCAGTTTTCGGTTCCCGCCGGTCAGTGAAATTCCGGATACGTTTCGCGGGGGTGGAAGTATAATTTTCATATTCTCATTTTCCCTTAAAGCTCAAAGGTTGTTTTTGGAGGAGCATTCCGTCTTTTGATTACTGCCAGCACTTCACGAGCACCATTACCCGGGCGGCTGCGCCAATCCTTCATTTGCTGTTTCTTATAATCTCGGTAAGCTTCATCGTTACGATACTTTTCCCTTTCGTGCTGATTCTTTTCCAGGGCTCGCCCAACTGCCTGGTTCCGGGCTCTGACTGCCGACATTGAGTATTTTCGGGGCTGATTTCTGTATATGTCCATTAGCCCTGCAGAAACCCGCCTAGACTCGATAAGCATTCTCTCCTTTACTGCATCCGAATCCCCTGATTTTTTTATCTTCTTTTGAAATGCTGCAACCAGGTTTAAAATGATTTGGGCGAGGTCTTCTTGTTCCTTCATTTTTTTATAGGCAATACCGATCTGCGGTTTTCTGGTCTTATCCTTTGAAACTTTCTTTTTCATAAATTATACCCCCATTGGTTAAAGATAAATTCCCGCCGGCAACGTTTGGACATCACCGGCGGGGGGTTATAGATTCTATGGGGTAAGGTCTGGCTGGATGAATCCGTTTTCTTCTGCCACACCTTCGGTCGCAGGTGATTCTTCGACAGTGAAACAACTTTCGAGTGCTTTACTGACGACCGGCGGAGCTTGTACAGCAATTTCACGGAGCTGATCATTCAATTGGTCATCAACAAGCAAAATTATTTCCTTAATTGCCTCGAATAAAGAATAACGCTGGCTGGTCTGTTGATCAGGCTGCTGCACAGGTGCAGTCGCGGCCTTTACCTCTCTTGCGGCCTGAGCAAGCGTGAGCTTACCGCTGAGGAGCTCCTGAAATATTTCTTCAGAAGCTTTCGCGATTTTATTTGCCCGATCGACGTAAATACCGGAAACGCCGAATTGCTTGCCGGCGATATCAACCGACTTACCCTGGCATTTTTTTTTGCTAGGGTTCGACGTTCCTGCATTCATCCGTTCTTCAGCCTCCAGCTCTATCGCCGGAAGCAACTTTGTCGCAATGGCGGCACGCTGGCTGGCCGTTAAATTGCGGCGCCGGAGGTTCTGGGCCAGGATAAGCTCTTCCACCGTTCCAGAGCCATTCCACTGAATCGCCTTAACGGGGATGCCAAGCTCCCGGCATGCGTTTAAGCGATTGATACCATCCAGGATGATATTTCCGTCCATAATGATCGGATTTTGTTGCCCCTTTTCCATGCTCGATTTGAGCTGATCAAACTCTACTCCTTCCATATCCGGAAAGGCTGCCGCCAGCGGGTGGACATCAATCTCCACTGTCGTCGGATCAATTTCGTAGACCTGCTGCGATAATTCCGCTGCAGGTTGTTCGACTTGGGTTCCGGCGGGAATCTGTTCATTGGCATCGATTGTTTTTTTCATTATCTTCTGTTCCTTTTTTCTGTTTTTTTTGATAATCCCCCACCCAGCCGACTGAGCTGGACGGGGTTGTTTTACGCTTCCGTTTTAAGCGGACTGCTGGATTGCATTGGCCAGTTCAATCAACTTCGTTTTCGCTTCAAGATTGCCGAGTTTAGCCGCCTTGAAATACCACCCGGCCGCGCTTGCGCCATCATCTGCGGCGATGGCCCCGGCGAGCAATTCCATGGCGTCGCTATTGCCTTTTTTTGCGGATAGGCGCAGCCACTTCAGTGCTTGGCGTCTTTGCGGTTTGACGCCAATCCCGGCTAGACAGCACCTGCCCATCATGTAGGTCGCACTTGAGTCCCCCTGCTCAGCAGCTCTACAAAACCAATTTACCGCGGTGGCTTCATCAGACGCCCGTTGGCTGCGATAATAAAAGTGTTCCCCCAGCCTGTATTGGCAGCGAACGTCCTGCCGTCTGGCGCCCCTGCGGAACCACTTCAAGGCTACGTTTTCATCCACAGGGACGCCGTATCCATTTGCGTAACATATGCCGGTCATGTATATCCCGGCAATGAGCCCATTCTCCGCTGATCGCAAAAACCAGGAGAATGCCTCCTCCGGATTTTTGTCCAAATGCTCACCGTTGTAATAACAGCGCCCAAGATTATATTGTGCACCAGGATTTCCGCGGCTGGCCGCACAATGCCAATATTTTACAGCTTCTGCAAAATCCCAGTAGGATCGCTGGGGGCGGCGGTAGTATTGATTACCGATTTCGTACAGCTCCGCTGGGGCAAGATTTGTTTCAATTGCCTTGTTTCGCGTGATTATGTGGTGCTCGGCGGTAATCCGGTCTGGATTAACAGTGTTTTTAGTGTTCATTTTCTTGTTCCCTCAATAAAGGTTGTTTTGTATCGCTCACTGCCACCACGGCAGAAGGGGCTGATGGGTCGGTATCGTAATATATTTTACCGTTGCTCGTGCAACGTTATCTAAAAAAAACAAAGAACTTATAAAAACACCTCCATTTTTAAGAAATTTATCAGCGCAACTTCCGGCGGTGGCTTATGCCAGTTCCGCCAGATTCCTGCCAGCTTTTACTTCAACATCCAGCTGGAATCCCGGTAACCAGGCCGGCGGCGTACACCCGGACGCCACATGCGATTTTTGAATGTGGACATGATAAACTAAATTGTATTCGACAACTGAGATGGCATGGACCAGCACATCACGGACACCCCCCCTGGACATATCCCCTCCGCCGTAGATGGGGGATATCGGGAATATCGGGAATATCAAACACCCTGTTATATTTATAATTTTTTCCTTCTTTTTCTCTTTTAACTGTCGGTCTATTTGATATTCCCGATATTCCTTATATTCCAGATTTAGCCTCAAAATACCCCCCGGAATATCATGGGAATATCGGGGATATGCCGCTGGTTTTATGATAGATTCGGCTGTTGCCGGCTGATCCTGCATGCGATTTTCAAATTCGGACAGGATTTTCATCTTATGTCCTCCAAAAAGAATCTGTTGGTTTTACCTGCCGTATCGACTTTGAGACACCAGTTTCCGATTTCGCGGTTGGCACGTTGAGTCAGCATCTTTGAAAACTTCACCTGGTCGCTGCGTTCAGTCAGATTCATCCAGCCGAACAGGCCTGCTTCATCGGCAATAGAGCGGAGATATGCTGCAATAACAGGTTCTGCTCCGTACTGGATATGCCACTGTTCCACCAGCAACTTTAGATTCTTGTCCTCGCGTGAACCGCCGGTTTCCATCGCTGGGGTAATTTTGGTCCGGTCGCCGAACGGGTCTGGCATTCCGCAGCAGGTAAGTATCCCTCCGACGGTTTCGCTCCACTGAACGAATGATGGTATTTTTCTGCCCTTGGGACATCCCTTGGCCGCCCAGTTGACGATCAAACTCATCAGGGCAGAAAGTATCTTTGACCGGTTTGAAAGAACGTGCGAGTACAGATCAGGATATTTGAAGACACGCGACTTCTGGTCTTCGGCATAAAACTCCAGCCGAATATGACATATGCGGCGCGCCATATCTTCTGAAAAGGTCAAATCATTACCGGAAATGCCATATATTGCAGTGTTCGGCAGTGTTATATTTTCGCTCTTTCCCAATATTCTGTCAGTAACATATGGAGAGGTCAACGTGTGCTCAAGCGCTCCGCAG
>CAIPAT010000156.1 GCA_903863035.1 uncultured Lentisphaeria bacterium | reverse complement strand
GACAGTTCCGGGTTCCCCCTTGCATCCCTCCTCCGGAACTTCAATTTGACGGCTAAAGTGACGGAAGTTTGTCACTGCATTTCTGAGTATTTTTCATGTTAATAATGAGAAACTTATGGAAATGGCCGCATGAAAATATTTCTAAAAAAACAAGAAAATGACGGATAGTAGTACGAAATTCACGAAATTAATGCAGAAAAGGAACAAATGAAAATACGAGTCAGCGAATGTATGCGGTGACGGCCGCATATATTTGCTGACTCAGGTTTTTGTTTTATTTCGTGTCTTGGATTTTTTTCGTGCCTTTCGTGTTTTTCGTGGTAAAAAATGGCTGTTCTCCGTGCCCTTGTGGTGAAAAATATTTTATTGATTTTTTTTATGAAAAGTGTTGACAGAATTAAAAACCGGAGTTATGTTAGTTATTATTAACTAACATGGGATTGATAGATGAAGTTAAAAGGCAGACAGCAGGAAATTATTGATGCTTCTATCGGACTGATCGCGGATTCCGGTATACAGCACCTGACGATTAAGAATATTGCCGGGAAACTGGGGATTACCGAACCTGCAATCTATCGTCATTTCGAAAGCAAATTTGATATTCTTTATGCCCTGCTGGATTCTTTTGAAGAGATGTCCTCCGACATACTGCAAAGGACCGCCGTACAGCAAATGGCACCCCCGGCGAAACTTGAAGCATTCATTTTCGACCGTTTTGCCAGGATGAGCAGTAATCCGAAACTGGCAAAAGTCATGTTCGCTGAAGAACTGTTTCAGGATGACGAACGTCTGGCCGGAAAAGTGATGAAGATCATGCATGAGCATAAGGACATCATTCAGGGAATCATCGACGAAGGCAGGCTTGACGGCAGTATCCGTACCGACATTGACAGTCTTACGCTGTTCCGGATTATTTTCGGCCCGGTGCGTCTGCTGATTAAACAGTGGACGTTGAGCGGATTCCGTTTCGATCTGGAAGAAGAAGGCCGCAAGCTTTGGGACGCGGAATTAAAAATGCTGCAAGGAAATTGAGAAGTCAGAAGTTGAACAACCGTGCAGAGTATAAAAACAAAGACAACCCGGAACGGGTGAAATGATTATAGATGCAGAATAAAATGATTATGCAGAATAAAATGATTATAAAGATAGAAGGATTTCAGGATTTGATATGGATTTCTTATATCTGCGTTTTTTTGTAATAACAATGTTAGTTAATATTAACTAACAAAATACTGATAATGAAAGGAGATTGAGCGGAAAGAAAATAAGTTCCAATTCAGAATTTGCATTATGTTACAAACAAGTTTAAAGTTTAAAACCAACAACAAGGAAGAGGTATTATCATGAGTATGTTTTGCTATCAATGCCAGGAAACGCTTAAGAACACAGGTTGTACAATGGCCGGGATGTGCGGTAAAAAGGCGGATACCGCGAATATGATGGATCTGCTGATGTATACATTAAAAGGCATTGCCCTGGTCGTCGAAGCGTCCGGGCAGCCGGTGGAAAAATCAGTCGGGAAGTTCCTTACCCAGGCGATGTTTGCAACCATCACCAATGCCAATTTCGATACTGACCGTATCGCGACCCTGATTTTGCAGGCGCTGCATATCAGAGATGGTCTCAAGGAGAAATATCAAGACAGTATCCCGTCCAGGCCGCATGATTCGGTGGTCTGGAGCGGCAGTACGCTGGCGGAATTGCAGGCCAAGAATGAAAAAGTCGGGGTATTGAGCACCGAAAATGAAGATGTGCGTTCATTGCGTGAACTGCTGATATATGGTCTGAAAGGCATTTCCGCCTATGCCGACCACGCGGCAGTGCTCGATAAGGAAGACGACCGCATTTATCAGTTCCTGGTGAAAGCGCTGGCATCAACCACCAGGAATCTGTCGGTTGATGAGATGGTGGCGCTGGTAATGGAAGCCGGCAACTCCGCCGTGCTGACCATGGCGACACTTGATGCCGCCAATACCGGAGCTTACGGCAATCCGGAAATAACCACAGTAAAAACCGGCGTCCGCGGCAATCCCGGCATCCTGATCTCCGGTCACGATCTGCGCGACATGGAAGAACTGTTGAAGCAGACCGAAGGTACCGGCGTGGATGTTTACACCCACAGCGAAATGCTGCCGGCCAATTACTATCCGAAACTCAAGAAGTTCAGTCATCTCGTCGGCAATTACGGCAGTTCATGGTGGCACCAGAATGAGGATTTCACCTCATTCAACGGCCCCGTCCTGATGACAACCAACTGTATAATCCCGGTGAAAGACGCTTACAAAAGCCGGATTTTCACTACCGGCATGGCTGGATATCCCGGAGTCAAACACCTGGATGACCGCAAGCCGGGCCAGATGAAAGATTTCTCTGAAGTTATCGCTCTGGCGAAAACTTGTCAGTCTCCGACTGAGATTGAAAACGGCGAAATCATCGGCGGCTTTGCCCACAATCAGGTGCTGGCACTGGCGGATAAAGTCGTGGCGGCGGTCAAATCCGGCGCGATCAAACGTTTCATCGTCATGGCCGGCTGTGACGGCAGGCATAAAGACCGCAGTTATTTCACCGACGTCGCGGCCAAACTGCCGCAGGACGCGATAATCCTGACTGCCGGATGTGCCAAATACCGTTACAACAAACTGAACCTCGGCGATATCGGCGGAATTCCGCGTGTACTCGATGCCGGACAGTGTAACGACAGTTACTCACTGGCGGTAATCGCGCTCAAGTTGAAAGAAGTATTCGGCCTGAGTGATATCAATGAACTGCCGATTTCGTTCGACGTGGCCTGGTATGAACAGAAAGCCGTGGCAGTGCTGCTGGCGCTGCTGGCGCTGGGCGTCAAAGGCATCCGTCTCGGACCGACCCTGCCGGCGTTTCTGTCGCCGAACGTTGCCAAAGTGCTGGTGGAAAAGTTTAACATCAAGCTTATCTCCGACGCTGACAGCGATGTCGCCGCGATGATGGCAGGCAAGTAAAGCGGTATTACGGCATTACAGCTTAACGGTAAAACCGTAAAACCGTAAAACCGTAAAACAGTGAAACCGTAAAACAGTGAAACCGGAAAGCATGGATTTCTCTGTGCCTTGCTAACTCTCAGGTTAGTCCCGCGACTGCGGGATGTCTTCCCGCACCTGCGGGATAAAAAAAGAGTTTCAAATGAGCGACGGACTGCGGTACCCGCAGTTTTATCAAATAAGAAACGAAAGATAAAAGAGGAAAAGTTTGTCCACTAATTACACGAATGAAGACGAATGAATATTTTGCTGTGAATTTGATTTTGCGTCACAAAATCAAACTCACAGCAAGAGCTTCTGTTTTATTAGTGCTAATTAGTGCCATTCGTGGATAAAAAGGATTTCTCTGTGCCGCTGTGGTTAAGTTTCAAAGGAG
>CAIPAT010000155.1 GCA_903863035.1 uncultured Lentisphaeria bacterium | reverse complement strand
TGATTAAGAAGTATATAGCAGGGCAGGGAAATACGCAAGAAGAATACAAAAAACTATATGATGGTCAATTGCGCTTTGACTTCTGAATACGCTGTTTTTGTCTTCGATACCTCGGGGCTCTGCCCCGGGGTTGTTCATTATCCTGGGTGTGCCCGTCAGCTCGTACTGAATTACATGTTTTCATATCAATTCCGTGCGTCAGAATGCCGAGTGCTCCGGCATTGCCGTCAGCGGTCAGATCGTAGTTGACGATGGTATCCGGCGTAACAATCCCGTCAGCCCAGTTGCCCATATACCACGTAAATCCAAACGGATATTTCTGGAAGGCCGCGTCGGCTGAACCGCCGTTGGCGGTCTGCTGTTTGCCGTCGGCAACCGTCAGGACGTTAGTCGGATTCTTTATTCTGTTTAAACGCATGGCCGGAAAGTTGCTGGCATCCGGAACGGTCACCCTGAAATTGCCCATGCCGGTTATATAAGGATTTATTGAGTAAGTCAATCCGCCGGCGGTGTTGCCTGCGGAAATTTCCTGGCGGGTGGCCAGCGGGCAGATAAACGGAGTGTTCTTTTTGCCTCTCATGTCACGGTTCATGTAAGGAGCCAGAAAACCGTTCCAGCTATATGTGGCGGCGACGCCGTTGACAATCCCAGGCTGACGCGGCGGCAGATAATTCTTATAATCATCCGCATACATCTGGAGAAAAAGTCCGACCTGTTTCAAGTTGCTTCTGCAAGCGTTGACTTTGGCTGTCCTTCTGGCTTTATTCAAAGACGGCAGCAGCATTGAGGCCAAAATCGCGATGATCGCGATCACCACGAGGAGTTCAATGAGCGTAAAATTTTTTCGAATTTTCATTTCTATTATTCCTTCATTTTTAAATTACTGCATCAACTTCGCTATTTATAGTTTAATTCATTTATTGAATAAAGTCAACAATAAAAACAGTTTTATTTGAAAGAAATATTGCTTTTTAGCAAAATAAGCGTTATTATTATATTCATAAAGTGAACAAATTATCGATAAAGGAGCATTAATGACGATTCAAAATAAAATTATTCTCTTTCTCGTATTGTTAATTCCGGGCCTGTCCAGCATAGGTTTTGCCGGCGGCAAATGCGCGATTCTGCTGCCTGAGAACCGGTCCGGACAGGAAGTTCCGGCTAAAATCTATGAACAGGCCGCGGCATTTAAGAACTTTCTGCAGGGCAGTAAACTTGATGCCGATCTGATCACTGATACAATGATTGATTCCGGCAATACTGATTTCGGCAGATACCAGATTGTTTTTATCTGGAATCTCTTTCCATGGAAGGATGCCATGTGGAGCAAGGCGGAAAAGTATGTCCGGAACGGCGGGATTTTATTCTGGCAGGGCAATGTGCTCAGAGGCGCAAGACTTACGGATGAATATCTGAATAAACTCCAGGCGCTGGCCGGAGTAAAATTCGGAGAATACCAGAACGATCCGCTGGTGGGCAAAGGAGTCATCAATCGTTTTATGTGGATCAGATCCTTGAACACTTCAACCCGGCTGCCCGCGCAGCTCTGGCAGGGAGAAGAACCGGAAATGTTCGCGTCTTTTTCCGGTGAAGCCTTTAAACTGGAGGCGGTTGACGGCGGAGTCGCTGTCGCGGAGTGGATTCAGCGCGACCGTAAAACTTGCGACGGTACCGCGGCGGTGGTGAAATGCTATCCGGGAAACGGCAGAACGGTATTTCTTTCATCATATTCATTCATCATGGCCGGACTTAAATCCGAAGAGCTGCCGGCGCAGCACAGCAGAAAAATACTTAAAGCATATCTGGGATTCCTGAACGCCGCGCCAGCCGTAGCTCCGGCGGCCGTTCCGGCGGCTAAAGCCAGGCAGGAGCCGGTCAATCTGCACGAAATCACCCCTGACTATTCCTGCCCGCGCGCATTGTGGATATGGAATATTGACTTCGGCCTTGACGATAAAGAATCAGACCAGCTTATCAAGTTCTGCGGCCTGAGAAAAATCAATGTCCTCTATTTCTACACCGGCAGGGCGGCGATGTTCACAGAGGAGCCGAGTCTGCAAAAATTGAAAAGATTCCTGCGCAAAGCCCACGCCGCGGGCATAAAAGTTCAAGGGCTGGACGGCTGGAATGATGCGTTCCTGCCGGAAAAACAACCCGTATTTCTGGCGGCAATACAGCGGATTCTCGATTATAATAAACAGGTTGCGGAAGATGAACGGTTTGACGGATTCCAGTCCGACGTGGAGCCGGTGACCTTTAAAGGTTATCATCAATCTCCGGAAAATAAAAAGCGGATTGATCTCCAGTTCATCGAACTGCACGCTAAAGGGCGGGAACTGATAGCGCAGGGCGGATTGAAGAATTTTGAATACGGCCTGGCAATTTTGGAATCCCATGACAAGGACAAACCGGAAACATACATCACCTGGAATGGCAGGACCGGCAACGTCGCGGAACACGCGATTGACATTTTTGATTATTTCGCCATCATGTCCTATCATGATCTGGCCAGGGTAACGATAAAATCAGCTCAGTATAACGTTGATCTGGCTGCCGCTAAAGGTAAAAAAGCTCTGGTAGGAGCGGAAACGCTGGACTTCTTTACCAAATACCAGGGTTCAAGAGAAATCACTTTTTACGAAGAAGGCGTTGACGAAATGGAAAAAGAGCTGAAGAAGGTCTACAACCATTTCAAAGATAACAACGGGTTCGGCGGTTTCGCCATACATCATTATGATTCATACCGCACGCTTTCCGATAAGCCGCGCCGGATCGCTTCAATCGCCGCGCCGGAACTTAAAGCGGAAAAGCTCGAAAATCCGGAAGTTGGTAAAATTGTCTGGCAGAAAAAATATCCGCAGCTGATGAACCGGCGCGAACAGGTGATTCATTCAGGTAAAGACTGGAAAGGGCCGCAGGATCTCAGCGCCGCAGTCTGGTTCGGATATACCCCGGACGCGCTGTATTTGCGGGCGGAAATCAAGGACGACGTTATCCTGACACAGGAGACCGGCAGAGATATGTGGAAGCGCGATCATCTTGAACTGTGGATCAATAATCCAGGCGAAGAGGATTCTTTTCAAGCGGGAATGACACCTGCGGAATTTGATAAAACGCTCAACAATGCTTATGTATGGCTTCCGGCACGTTTATCGGAAGAGGAACGGGCAAAGCTGGCCGCGCAGATAACGTACAAGTTTGAAAAAAACGGCGACGGCTATATCTTAGAATGCAAAGTGCTTTATACCGCTTTCGGAGCCGGCCATGATGCTGTCGTCAAAAACGGATTGAACGTATTATTTGAAGTCGGTGACTCCGACAATCTGAATGACGCACCTAAAACGCAGATATCCAATGCGCCGGGAAAAAGCCGGGGGAAAGCCGGAACCTATTCAAAACTGGTTTTGACAAAAGAATAATTATGAAAAAAGATAAACAATTACTGAATGCCGAAAGCATTATCGACTGCATCGCCGAAAACGGTACAGTCACGCAGATTCAGGTGGAAAAACAGATACATCTGAAACGCACTTCTGTTTTCAATATTTTTGAAGAGCTCAAAAACGGGGGGCTGATAGTTTCGACGTCTTCCTCGCCGGCAGTTCAGAAAGGGCGCCCGCGGTCATTGTGGACGCTCAACGCGCAAGTCGCAGCTTTCATGATGGTTTATATCAACAGTAAACATAATTATTTTGTGCTGGCTGATTTTAACGGAAATCAGATTTTTAGTGAAACCATGCCGTTTTCTGAAAATATTGATGATGCTATCACCTCTACTGCTGAAAAATACCGGGAATGGCATGCAAAATATAAAATAGCCGGGGTAATGATTGCTATTTCCGCCAAAACAGACTTTGACCGCGGTGAAATTATCGCGTCCTCCATCTGGAAATTAAAAGCGTTTCCGTTGAAAGAAAGACTTTTAGATGCGCTCGGTATTGATGAAGAGAATCAGCTTCTGCTGCTGGAAAATAACGCCCGTCTGGGTGCCTGGGGCGAGTTTTGCTTTGGCTCCAGTGTCGGTACTCGCAACCTGCTTACGCTGCACATCTATCAGGGGCGGCGGAACGGCAGAAATATTTTCATCGGTCTGGGCAGCGGGATTATCCTTGACGGGCATCTGTTCCGGGGATTTCGCAGCGGCGCCGGCGAGCTGGACCGTTCGTGCTATGACTGGTTTGAAAAAATATATGAAAAAGACAAGTTTCCGACAGCGTTGAACGAACTTGATCCGACATCGCTTAAATTTTTCGCCGAAAAACTTGGCGAAGGTTTCGCGCACATGGTTAATTATCTGGCCCCGCAGCGAATGGTGGTGGTATTCGATCATGAAAATGTTTCTACAGAATTCATTCAAATATTGCGGCAGTCAGTGAAAAAGAATTTAATCATTCCGGAAGCCGATTTCTTTCCAATAGAAATTTCCACCGAAGGGGTGAACTTTGTTCTGAAAGGCGGCACCGCATTGTTGCGCCAGATATATTTCAACCGCAGCGAGCCGCTGTCCAGATTGCTCTGCCAGGCGCTTCAGTCCTCAAAATAACAGTGCCATCAACTGGAAAATCCCGTCCCCCTGGCAGGATCCCGCAAGACGGGAGAATATCCTATATCCAACACGGAATGTCCAACAGATCAAGGAGAAAGGCGAATAGCCAATATCCCGCGCTGCGGGGCGGAATATTGGATATTGAATTTCTGGATTTCTGGATTTCTGGATTTACCGGCTGTTCTGCTTTTAACTTGGACATTGGATATTCCGTGTTGGATATTGGATATTGAGTTTCTGGATTTACCGGCTGTTCTGCTTTTAACTTGGATATTGGATATTCCTTGTTGGATATTGGATATTGTGTTCCAAATCGGCCATTGGGAATTCTCCCGCCTTGCGGGATCCCGCAAGGCGGGACGGGATATTGGATATTGTGTTCCAACTTGGTTATTGGAAATTCAAATATGGTTATTCAGGCGTGAATTCATAAGAGTAGTAAAATAAAAATCCGCGATGAAGTTTTCACCGCGGATTTTTAACTGGCCGGAGATTATGATTTCCTCTTTTTGCTGAAGATTGAATCCCAGTTTTCCCGGTACTTCTTCTCATCTCCGGGCCTTCTTTTACTGCCTTTGCCAGCCATTTATCAGCCCTCTCAATTAAAATTGATTTTAGCCTTTGTTTTTAAAAAACGGACTTTAATATAGCACCTTTTTAAAAAAAAGAAATACCATATTATTCAAAATTCCGAAGCCAGTGCTGAAAGTTCCGCGATGAAGAGAAAAAACAGGGGCGTATTTCACGCCCCTGAATATTTCCGGAAGAACCGTTATGAAGAAGATTAATCTTCAAGGATAAAAGTACCGTTAATAACGGTTGATACTTTTACTTTGTCTGGCTCAATGGCAGTATATTTTAAATTGACATTCGGGGTGTTGTTAGGATAATAAACTGGCTGCATCGGCATTCCGGAAATTGAGATCGACGTCATTTTTCCCAGTTTTTTGCCTGCGATTGCGGCGAGTTCCCCTGCATTTTTCTTCATATCGGCCAATGCCAGGTCCTTAATCTCTTTTTCAATTTTGGCAGAATCTTTCAGTCCGTAAATAACGGCGCTGTTGACCTGCCCGCCATAATAGACCTGCGGGTCTGCTGTCAGGGTTGCTCCGTTCCGGATCGCGGCATCAATTATTTCTGATGCTAGCTTGCCGTCCGCGGGGATGGTGATTGTGAGTTGCTTGCGGATTTCCGGCTGCGGCTTGGCCTGATTGTCCGGATTATAATTATTTGAACGTTTTTGGCCGATGCTGATAACTTTCTGCTCAATTTCTAAATCTTTATATTTCTCTTTCAATGCATTTTCCAGTTTGGCATATTTTTCCAGAAATGTTTTTTCCGCATCCACCATCAGTATTCCATCGGCGCTAAGGTAAATAATCACTCTGGCGGTATCGGCTTTTACTTCTTTTTCCGCTTTCCCGGACGCGGAAATTTTGAAGGCTTCATTCTCCGCGGCGGAAAGCATTGTCCCGGAACAGAATAACGCGGCCAGCAATAATGAAACGATACTCTTTCTCAACATGATTCTTCTCCTTGCTTTTTTTGTTGCCTATACGATTGAATTCACGCGTGTTGTGAATATGGTAAATTACCCTGACTAAAACAATTTTCAAGAAGTTCAGTCGAATGGAAATAAAAAATATAGCGCATCAGTCCAGCGGAATTACACGGCTTTTTAATCCAAACTAAAAAGATCGCAATCCCGCAATTGCGGGACTAGTGTCTTGCGTCCTTTTTTTCCCGTTCATTCTTCAGGCGATGCGGTATCCGTCCGTCAGTAGGATCGAAAAAATCCAATCCACAATTCTGCTCGTCTAGGTTAAATTTTCAACCTTATCGAGTATAATCTTTGACTTTTATTAAATAAATCTGCTGAAAATATTGTTATGACGGACTATAGTATATAGCTATTAGCAGTTTTATTTACGTTTACTATAAGGATATGCGTTGAAGTTAAAGCCGTAAACGGCGGCATATTAACGCAATACGATTAAAATGCAAGAGAACATGGTGCGCTACAAGGAACTGTACCGCTTCGTCAAGCCTTATCGCGGTCTTATCGCTGTCTGCGTAGTTTTCCACATGTGCAGCACCGGCCTGGGCCTGTTAATGCCCTGGGTCATGAAAATCATCATTGACAAGGCGCTGGGCGGTTCCGACCTGAGTCTGCTTTACGTGCTGCTCGGCGGCATCGTCGTACTCTACTGGACCAGGGCTTTCTTCTGGTACACCAGCAACTATTTTACGAATTATCCGGTGCTGCGGATGCTTTTCGACCTCCGCGTCAAACTTTTCAAACATCTCCAGAGCCTTTCGCTCCGTTTTTACCAGGAGTACCGGACTGGCAAGCTGATTTCGAACATCCTGACCGACGTCTCGGTACTGCAGGGGATGGTTTCGACCGTAATCGTCGGGATGGCGTCCAGCATGTTCGCTCTGGTTTTCGTGACTTGCGCACTGGTTTTCCTCAGTCCGACGCTTTCGCTGGTGTGCCTGTTCGTGCTGCCGGTGGTCTACTTCGTCTTCTCCCGCTTCAAGCGAGTTCTTAATCAGAGATCCATGGTATTGCGCGAACACATGTCCGAAGTTTCCGCCAACCTGGCCGAAGTCATCAACGGCATTAAAGTGGTCAAATCCTTCGGCAAGGAGCGGATGGAAAACCGCAATTTCATCGGGATGCTTAAACCCACGTTCGACATGTCGCTTGATCTCGCCATGAAGAATACCACGCTGGCGATTATCATGGACCAGCTGGCAATCTATACCCACGTCACCGTCCTTGGCCTCGGCGGTTATATGGTTTCCAGAGGAAATCTGAGCATCGGCAGTCTGGTCGCCTTTTACTCTTACATGCAGATGTTCTTCGGGCTGGTTGCCACCATGACCAACTTTGCGCCGGCGATCAGCGACGGTTCCGTAAGCGCTGAACGCCTGCTCAAACTCATGAACGCGGTACCGGAAGTCAAGGAGAATGAACATCCCGTCCGGCTGGAGCATTCGAAAGGGCATGTGCTTTTTGACAAAGTCGGATTTCATTATGCCGTGAACCGCCCGGTGTTGAATTCATTCTCCCTCGACGTCACTCCCGGCCTGAAAGTAGCGCTGGTCGGCCCGTCCGGTTCCGGCAAGTCCACTATCGCCAGCCTGCTTATGCGTTTCTTTGACGTCAACAGCGGCAGAATTCTGCTTGACGGGGTGGACATACGCGATCTCAGCATCGACTCGCTCCGCCGCAATGTCGGCATTGTTCTTCAGGAGTCTTTCCTGTTCAGCGGCACGATTGAGGAAAATATCCGTTACGGCAAACAGGGTGCCACATTCGAAGAGATCGTCGAAGCCGCAAAGATGGCCAACGCCTACGAGTTCATCCGGGATCTGCCCCGCGGCTTCAAGTCCGAGGTGGGTGAAAACGGCGTATCCCTTTCCGGCGGCCAGAAACAGCGGATGGCAATTGCCCGCGCGGTACTGCACAACCCCGCAGTCCTGATTCTTGACGAAGCCACCAGCGCGCTGGATACGGTCTCCGAATCGGTCGTCCAGCAGGCACTGGACAAGCTTATGGAAGGCAGAACCACCATTATTATTGCGCACCGCCTTTCCACCGTGCGCAACGCGGACATAATTGTCGTGCTCAAAGACGGCAGCATGGTCCAGCAGGGCAGCCACGAAAAACTGCTGCTTGAAGACGGCGTCTACCGCGAACTATACGCCATGCAGCTCAAGGAGCAGAAGGAAAAAGATACGGACGCCTCGGAGCTCGGACTGGAAGGGGACGAAGCCGTCATCGCCCGCCATCTGCCGGACAGGGAAAGGAATTAAGCTATGACATCCGGAAACAAATCAAAATTAAATCTGAGAATACGCATCTTCGCCATCTTCGGCTTCATTATCGCCTTTATGATAATTTGCGGAGTGGTTTCGCTGTTCCTGATCGAGATCGAGGACGTCATTTATGCCGACGGCAAGATCATGCCCGAAATGCCCAGCGACATTGTCGGCCACGTTGATGGCCGGGTTGTCAAACTCAACTGCCAGGAGGGCGATGACGTCAAGCAGGGTGATGTGATCGCTGTAATCGACTCCATCCAGTACGAAGAGGAATATGTTTCAAGCAATTCCGCGCTGAAGGAACTTGAGGCTGAACGGGAAGTTAAAAAAGCTGAACTGGCTGTGCTTGAACGCAACCCGCTGCCGAAGGAGTTCTGGTATGCCGAGACCAACTTAAATGAGTGCAAGGAAAAGGCCGTAATGTCCTCCGACCGTCTCGAACGCTACATGAGACTCTTCAAGATCAACGCCATTTCCCAGAAAGACTTTGAAACCACCAAAATTGAAAATATCCAGGCCCTGGCCGACCTCTCCCGCGCCATAGAGAACCAAGGCAAGGTCAAAAGCGGCCTGGGGGATAAATATATCGAAAGAGCCCAGCGCGACATCGACCTGGTTCAGTCCAAACTCGACGGGCGGCAAGCCGCGCGGGACCTTGCCGCCAAACATATCGCTGAATGTAAAATCGTTGCTCCCGCCTCCGGCCGGATTGTCAATATGCCCTGTAAATACACCATGTATGTCGAAAAAGGCAAAGTTGCAGTCAAGATGGCCACGGGAACCATGCTGAAAGGTCTCGCTTATGTTGATGAAGCCGTCGTTAGAAAAGTCCGTCAGGGACAGGAAGTACGTATTTCCAGCGGAGTCTTCAACCGCTTTGAATTCGGCAACTTTTACGGGAAGGTGGACCGCATCCACGATGTTCCGGAGGAAGTTAAAGACTCAAACAGCATGAAATATCCGGTCGAGATAATCGTTGATCCGGAGGGCAGAACGCTGAAACTTGGCTCCAGCGCCCAGTTCGCCATTATTACCGGACACGAGCCGGTCATTTACTCCATGCTCGGCATTTCCAAGGAAGACTTCAAGGGCCGGCAGGAACGGGCAAAGCTGAAGCAATCCAACCGCTCCCGGCGATAAAAATATATCTGATCTGCCAGACAAGTCCGACATAATATCCAAGATATTAAAAATTCTTTTGGATTCTTTTGAATTTTGATCTCTTGTGCATATATTAAACACTGATATTCTAAATCAACCTTAAATAAAGAGGTAAAATTATGGCTGATATAACCGGAATGAAAGTGAATCCGCTGGAAAACAGGCTTCGCGGCAGGTTGCCGAAAGTTGGAATCCGTCCTACTATTGACGGCAGGCGCATGGGCGTCAGAGAATCGCTGGAAACCCAGACGATGAACATGGCGAAATCCGCCGCCGCGCTGATCAGCAAGCATCTCAGACATGCCAACGGCATGAAAGTGGAATGCGTGATTGCCGATACCTGTATCGGTGGCGTTGCAGAAGCGGCCGCCTGTGCCGATAAGTTCGCACAGGAAGGTGTAGGTGTTTCCCTGACGGTCACTCCGTGCTGGTGTTACGGCGGCGAAACCATGGACATGGACCCGATGATTCCGAAAGCCGTCTGGGGCTTTAACGGCACTGAGCGTCCCGGCGCAGTATATCTGGCGGCAGTCCTGGCCGGACACAGCCAGAAAGGCGTTCCCGCTTTCGGCATTTACGGCAGAGACGTCCAGAATGCCGATGATACTTCAATCCCGGCAGATGTTCAGGAGAAAATTCTCCGCTTTGCTCGCGCCGGCATCGCCGCCGCCGCCATGAAAGGCACTTCATATTTGTCTATGGGCAGCGTTTCCATGGGCATCGCCGGTTCCATCGTCGACCCCGGTTTTTTCGAAGATTACCTGGGCATGCGCTGCGAATCCGTGGACATGACCGAATTCGTCCGCCGCATTGAAGAAGGCATTTATGACGAAAAGGAATTCAAGAAGGCTCTCAAATGGACTAAGGCGAACTGCAAGGAAGGCGAGGAATTCAATCCTGCTAAGACGCGTAAATCCGCCAAAGAAAAAGAGAAAATCTGGGAATTCGTAGTTAAAATGACCATGATCGGTCGCGACTTGATGGTCGGCAACCCCAAACTGGCGGAACTCGGTTTCGGCGAAGAAGCGCTCGGTCACAATGCGCTGTGCGCCGGATTCCAGGGACAGCGGCAGTGGACCGACCATCTGCCCAACGGCGACTTCATGGAAACCGTCCTGAACTCTTCGTTTGACTGGAACGGCATCCGTCAGCCGTATGTGATGGCTACAGAAAATGACGCGTTAAACGGCGTCGCTATGCTGTTCGGCCAACTGCTGACCGGTACCTCTCAAGGTTTCTCCGACGTCAGAACCTACTGGAGTCCTGAAGCTATTTACAAGACCACCGGATACAAAATCAATGGCGACGGAAAAAACGGACTGATCCATCTGATCAACTCCGGCGCGACCACGATGGACGCCACCGGACAGCAGACTAAAAACGGCAAACCCGAGATGAAACCGTTCTGGGAAATCACTCCGGCGGAAGCAGGCAAGTGCCTTGACGCCACCGAATGGTGTTCCGCAATTACCGAATACTTCCGCGGAGGCGGTTTCTCCTCCAGATTCATGTCCAAAGGCGGAATGCCGATAACCATGTCCCGCATCAACCTGATCAAGGGCCTTGGTCCGGTGCTGCAGATTGCGGAAGGCGTTACTTTTGAACTGCCGGCCAAGATTCATGACAAGCTTGACCGCAGAACCAGTCCGAGCTGGCCGACGACCTGGTTCGCTCCCAGAATTACCGGCAAAGGCGCATTCACGGATGTGTACAGCGTCATGGCCAACTGGGGTGCCAATCACGGTGCGTTCAGCTGCGGACATATCGGAGCGGATTTGATTACGCTGGCATCAATGCTGAGAATTCCAGTATGCATGCACAATGTTCCGGAAGGCGATATTTACCGTCCCAGCACCTGGGCGGCGTTCGGCATGGATGCGGAAGGCTCGGATTACCGTGCCTGTCGGACATTTGGACCGGTCTATCGTTAAGTTCTGTAATTAATTATTACAATAACAGCCGGGAATCGTTTCCCGGCTGTTGCTTTGTCTACACGTCAGTTCCGGACAGCAACACCCCGTAATTCCCGGATTATTGGAATGTACCAAAGAAATAAAAAGCGCCAGGTGTCAATGATGTACACCAGGCGCTGGAATTTAGAAACAGGAAACAGTTATTTCTTTTCGGTCAGAACCAGATTGAGCATTTTTTCGGTGGCTTTGATTGCGGCAACCATCTGGTCGCTGTCAACGCCAACTGTTACCAGATTGTTGCCGGCAAGGTTTTCCCACGCAATAGTGGTTTCAACAAGAGCATCGGTTTTACCGCCGGGAGGGATTCTGACTTCATAATCCAGCAGTCTCGGAAAAGAAACGTTTACCTGTTTGAATGCTTTGCGCAGAGCTCTGACAAATGCGTCATAACCGCCGTCACCGCTTGAATCCGCGGTCAGGGTTTGTTTTTTGTATTTGATTGAAACACTCGCATGCGGAGTTTCGGTGAGCTTCGTTATGATATTGTAATCCACGATCTCAATCTGTTTGTTAATCGGCGTTTTCAGGATGCCGGAGATGATAAAGGGCAGGTCTTCCGGAGTGACCCGCTTCTTCTTGTCGCCAAGGCGGACGATCTCCATAAGCACTTTGTCGCGGGTTGCTTTGTCCAGTTCCATTCCCATAGCTTCCAGGTTCTTATCAACAGAAGCCTTGCCGCTGAGTTTACCGAGAGCATAGTGACGCTTGCGTCCGAAACGCTCCGGCAGCAGCGGATTGGCATAGAGATTGCCTTTTTTATCGCCGTCGGCATGAACGCCGCAGGTCTGGGTAAAGACGTCAGAACCGACAATCGGGGTGTTCCAGGCGGTGCGTTTCCCTGATATGGACTGAATGACGCTGGAAGCATACTGCAGCTGTTTTTCGCAGACATGGGTGGTACGGTCAGTCATGTCGTTGATAGCGGCAGTGATTTCGCAAAGTGTCTGATTGCCGGTGCGTTCACCCAGTCCGTTGACCGTGGTGTGAATGCCGCTGACCCCGGCTTTAACTGCTGCCAGTGAATTGGCGGTAGCCAGGCCGTAGTCGTTATGGCCGTGAAAATCCAGCCTGAGATCAGGGAAAGAGGCATACATCCAATCCATAAAAGTGGTCAGCATCCGGGGATTGAGAATACCAAGCGTATCCGGCAGCATAATGCGTTCAACTTTGTGCTCCAGCAGCCGTTTTGTGAAAGCATGAACGTACTGGAAACTGTCCCGCATTCCGCCTGACCAGTCTTCCAGATAGACATTTACCGCAATGCCTTTGCCGACAGCATAGTCTATCTCATGGCATACCTGGTCAAAGTGCTGTTCCGGAGTTTTGCCGAGCTGAACCCGGCAATGCCGTTCGGAACCCTTAGTAAGCAGATTGATGACGCATCCTCCGGAGGCGGCAATCCAGTCTACGGATTTACCATTGTCAACAAAACCGAGGATTTCGATGCGTTCCTTGACGCCTTTTTTCTCCGCCCACCGGATGATCCGGGCAGCACCTTCCTGTTCGCCTTCGGAAACCCGGGCCGAACCCATTTCAATACGATCAACACGCACATTGTTGAGCAACAGTCTGGCAATCTGTTCCTTCTCCTCCGGGGTGTATGAGACTCCCGGGGTTTGTTCACCATCTCTCAAAGTCGTATCAAGTATTTCCACATATCTGCTGTATCTGCTGTTTTTCATCTGCTCCGTCACTCCATCCGGTATACCCGTTTTAGTTTAATAAAAAAACCATGAACTGTTTTGGAGAGTTCATGGCTAAAACTGAATTTCAAATATCTCTTAATACAAGAAAAGTCAACTCTCCGACTGGTTGGGCCCTCCTGTAAAAAAACAGCAAAACCCGCGTCTAATGCTGATGGTGTCAACAGCAATATTGAAGGGGTGAATTTTCTTAAAACTAAACATTGTTTAAATCTCTATTTTCCGTTTACTTGTAATAATATACAACAGGAAAGCAAAACTGCAAACCGGCTTTTCAGGCAGAAATTTCCGTGCTCTGTTTAATGTCCGGAAATCTTCAGTTTGGCATTGGAAAAAACTTATTTTTGATGTACTGTTTTATGATGTAAAAATCGTTGCAAAGCTGAGAGTTAAAATATACCCATTTTAAGGAGCATTTCATATATGTCTGAATCTGAAATCGAAAAGCCGGCCAATACAGGTTCCAGCAGTTACGGTGCGGATCAAATCACGGTGCTTGAAGGACTGGAAGCAGTAAGAGTTCGTCCGAGCATGTATATCGGGGATACCGGATCACGCGGACTTCACCACCTGGTTTATGAAGTCGTTGACAACAGTATTGACGAAGCGCTGGCCGGATACGCCAATTTCGTCAGTGTCGTCATACATCTTGACAACAGCATTACCGTTGTTGACAACGGGCGCGGCATTCCGGTGGATATGCACAAAGGGGAAGGCAAACCGGCGGTTGAAGTCGCACTGACGGTACTACATGCCGGCGGCAAGTTCGATCACGATTCCTATAAAGTTTCCGGCGGCCTTCATGGCGTCGGGGTTTCCTGCGTTAATGCGTTAAGCTCCTGGCTGGAAGTAGAAGTCAACCGGGACGGCGGGGCATTTTTCATCCGTTTCGAACGCGGTATCACGGTAAAACCGCTGACCAAGCTTCATGCTTCGGATAAAACCGGAACTAAAGTTACGTTCAAGCCGGATTCGACTATTTTCTCCGATACGGTTTTCATTTGGGATATTCTGGCGAACCGTCTCCGCGAACTGGCGTTCCTGAACCGCGGGATCACGATCACGCTCAAGGACGAAAGAACCCACGAAGACGGCTCCGGGGAACGTTTTGAGAAGTTCCATTACGACGGCGGCATCGTGGAATTTGTCAAAATGCTGAACGACAACAAGCAGTTACTGAATCCTGCGCCTATTTACTTCCGCCGCGAAAAGGACAAAATCGACGTCGAACTGGCAATGCAGTACAATGACGGCTTCAGTGAAAACATTTTCAGCTATGCCAATAACATCAATACGATTGAAGGCGGCACCCATCTTACCGGTTTTCAGGGGGCATTGACCAGAACTATCAACAATTATGCCAAAAACAACAATATGTTGAAGAATGAAAAGGCCATGACCGGGAATGACACCCGCGAAGGCCTTACCGCTGTAATCAGCGTGAAACTTTCTGATCCGCAGTTTGAAGGGCAGACCAAGACTAAGCTCGGCAACGGCGACGTTCGCGGCATCGTGGAATCAATCATCAATGACGGCCTCGGCGAATTCCTGGAGGAAAACCCCCAGACAGCCCGCGATATCATATTGAAAGCAATGACTGCGGCCAGAGCCCGTGAAGCCGCCAGAAAAGCCCGCGAACTGGTACAGCGCAAAGGTGCGCTTGACGGTTTTTCACTGCCCGGCAAACTGGCTGACTGTTCCAGCCGGGATCCGGCCAAATGTGAACTCTACATCGTGGAGGGAGACTCTGCAGGCGGCTCCGCCAAACAAGGCCGCGACAGCAGTTTTCAGGCGATTCTACCCATTCGCGGTAAACTCCTGAACGTGGAAAAAGCACGCCTGGATAAAGTTCTGGAAAACAAGGAAATCCAGTCACTGGTGGCGGCTATCGGTTGCGGCATTGGCGACGACGACTTCGATGTTCTCAAGCGCCGCTATTTCCGCGTTGTAATTATGACCGACGCGGACGTTGACGGGTCTCACATCCGGACGCTGCTGCTGACGTTCTTCTATCGGCAGATGAAGCCCCTGATTGAAGCCGGCAGTGTTTATATC
Source organism: uncultured Lentisphaeria bacterium (assembly GCA_903863035.1). GTDB lineage: Bacteria > Verrucomicrobiota > Lentisphaeria > Victivallales > Victivallaceae > CAIPAT01. The sequence continues at coordinate 13,154 of CAIPAT010000155.1, read as the reverse complement.
GCGAAACCACCGCTGTTCAAAGTCAGAAGACGCAAAAAAGAGCGTTATATTGACACCGAAGAACAACTTGACACTTATCTTTCTGAATTGGGAAGTGAAGATATTGATATCAAAGACGGCAACGGACTGCTGGTACCTAAAGAAGTGGCGATGAAATTGACCGAAATATTCTCAAAAGTTCAGCATGCCAGTAACGGGCTTCACCGTTACGGCATTGATCCGGTCAAATATTTCGGCATGATGAATGGCGACGGCAAATTCCCGCTGGCGTTAGTTAACGTCCGCGAAAATGATGGCACCACCACCCAGAAATATGTCTATACTCCTGAGGAAGAAGCGGAACACATCAAAGACACGGAAGAGCGTCTTTCCGCAATCATCGGGGAACTGCCGGCTGTTGATGCAGAGTCAAAAACAGCGGAGCCGGATTCTGCGACGGAAGGAAATGTGCCGGAAACCAAGAATGAGATGGAAATCCGGGAAAAAATCAGTTCAGCGATAGACCTTATCAGTATTTTCGAAGCGAAACATTGTGAAGATATCGCCATAGAATTAAAGAAACATAATCTTTCGATAGATAATCTCTTTGAAGGCCCGGACAAATTATTCGAAGTAACCAGTGGTGAAAAAGTCGAACTGGCGAAATCGCTTAAAGATCTTTTTGAACTGATTAAGAAAAACGGCAGACAGGGCCTTCAGATCCAGCGTTACAAAGGTCTTGGTGAAATGAACGCCGAGCAATTGTGGGAAACCACAATGGACCCGGTGACCAGAAAAATGATTAAAGTTACAATGGAAGATGCGGTCCAGGCAGAACGGATGTTCACCCTGTTAATGGGCGACGTCGTCGAACCGCGCCGAGACTATATTGAAAAATACGCCGCAACGGTCAAGGATCTGGATATTTAACCTGAGCAAGGCAAAGTTACAAATCGACAAAAAACATACTGGAGAAATCCGGCAACCAATAGAGGATTATTATGAGCGAAAAATGTGATAAGAACGAAAGTGCCGCCTCAAAAAATAAAAATCTGGAAATAGCTATCAGCCAGATTGAAAAAGAATTCGGCAAGGGTTCCATTATGCGTCTGGGCGACAACTCGATGCATGCGGATGTGCCGACCATCAGCACCGGGTCTCTGGCACTTGATATCGCGCTCGGTACCGGCGGCTTGCCGAGAGGCAGAATCGTTGAAATATTCGGCCCGGAATCATCCGGCAAAACTACGCTTTGCCTTCATGTCATTGCCAATGCCCAGCGTGCCGGCGGAGTTGCGGCAATTATTGACGCCGAACACGCCATTGATCCGACATATGCTAGAAAAATCGGGGTCAACGTTGACGATCTGCTGATTTCCCAGCCTGATTGCGGCGAGGACGCGTTGAACATTGTTGATTCTCTCGTCCGGAGCAATGCGGTGGACGTTCTCGTTGTGGATTCTGTCGCCGCACTGGTTCCGCGGGCGGAGATTGAAGGCCAAATGGGAGATTCGCACATGGGCCTCCAGGCGCGGCTGATGTCTCAGGCTTTGCGCAAACTTACCGGCGCCGCCAGCAAAAGCCGTACTTGTATAATTTTTACCAATCAGATCCGTGAAAAAATCGGGGTAATGTTCGGCAATCCGGAAACCACTCCCGGCGGCAATGCGCTGAAATTTTACTGTTCAATCCGCTTGGATATTCGCAAAATTACGGCGATAAAAGATCCTTCCGGCGAGGTCATCGGCAACCGCACCAGAGTTAAAGTGATTAAAAATAAACTGGCTGCGCCATTTAAAAATGCCGAATTCGACATTAACTATTCCGAAGGGATTTCACGGTCCGGCTCGGTGCTGGATGTTGCTTCTGATATGGGGATTCTTGAAAAACGCGGATCCTGGTTCTCTTTTGAAGGAGAGCAGATTGCTCAAGGCCGTGAGCAGACCAAAGCCTATCTGGATGCCAATAAAGAGTTCGAAGCAAGATTACTGACCAAAATCCGCGAAAAACTGGCCGCTGATGACGAAAAAGTTAAAAACGCTCAGAAAGACAAAAAACAGGCTGCTGAAGAATCGAAAGATAAAAAGCTTGCGGCTGAAGATTCGAAAGATAAAAAGCTTGCGGCTGAAGATCCGAAGGATAAAAAGTAATACACAGGAATTTGAAATTGCTTAACATTTCTGGGATAAAAACCTGTGAGACCAGAAAATGCCCGAGATTATACATAAAGCGCATTGGCGCTGGTGTCATCCCGGGCTTCAAATTTTTTGCTGCCTTGGTGCTTTTAATCTCTGTTTCAATTTGCTGTCCGGCAGCTGAGGACAGCAGCAGAAACCGCAACTGCCAGCTCGGCGACAGCGCTTTTTACAACGGATCTTTTGAACAGGCCGTCGTCTTTTACAAACGTTACGTTGAAGAAAGTTCAGGAAACAGTCATGACCTGAAAGATGCCATGGAGCGTTATATCACGGCCTGTATCCGGGCGTCAATGCCGGATGAGGCGGATCTGGTGCTGGATGAATATGAAAAGAAATTCCCGTTGATTGAACGGGTGCGAAAAGTTCTTTATCATGCAGATATCCTCATGCTGCGTTTTAAATATGCCGAGGCTGAATCACTATTGCGGGAGACTCTTTCTGATAAAGTTATAACCGGAGATTTGTATTTTCAGCTTCTTTCCGCCCTGGGTTTTGTTATACTGCAGCAGGAAAAATGGTTTGAAGCGTCGGAAATTTACGGGTTGCTGGAAAAATCCGGCAGCGGCACCGACTGGGAATTTGTTGGATTCCGGCAGAAGTTGTATGCCATGATTATGGGCGGCAGTCTTAGCGACAGCAGCGGCCTGCTCAATGCGGAAATTAAAGTAGCCAACAGTAAAGATATTCCTCCTCTGAAAATTCTTTCTCTTCTGTTAATGATTCAGGAAAAGCGGTTTTCCGACCTGAAAAAGAATTATGCCTCTTTAATAGATACTATTCCTAAGACTGCGAATCCGCTGCTTTTCAAAGTTAATATGCTGGCTGCAAAGCATTTTCTTAAAATCGGCACCCCGGGCGATGCTATCATTTTCTTAAAAGACGCATTCGATTTTGCTCCGTCTTCCTACGATCGTAAAAGCTCGTTGCGACTGTTGATAAACACTTATGTTGAAGCCAATATGAAGAAAGCCGCCGCGGCAACGGCGATGAAATATATCGATTTTTATCAGGACTCGCCAGATGTTACGGAAATCAAAGTCCAATGCGCCAGGCTGTTCGCGGAACAGAAAATGAATGACGAGGCGGTTAATATTTATCAATCGATTATCAAAGATTCGCACACCGTGCCTGCCGAACGGATAAATGCCGCCAGGCAGGCAATAACTCTGCTGTCAGGTTCCGGCAAAATCAAAGCTGCCGCTGAACTGCTTTCCGCTATTGCGGAGAAAGGTATGACTGATGGAGAACAGCTTGAAGCTAAATTTATTCTCGGCAAGTTTTATTTTGACCAGAAGCTTTACCGCCAGGCCGCCGACGTGTTTATTGATGTCTCATCCAGAAACAGTCAATGGAAAACCGACAGCATGTTCTGGACAATGCAATCGCTGATTAAGCTTTCCGAATATACCACTGCGCTGGACGTTGCCAGAAAAATACAAAAAGAAAACTCCGACCCGCAAATCGCAATGGAAACAGACTATTACCAGTCATTCATTCTGGATAAACTGGAAAAATACACAGAGGCCATAGAAGGCTATCTGGCTTTCGTCAGGAACAATCCGGACAACGAACATTCCCCTTCAGCATTGTTTGATGCCGGAAATATTTCATTCAGGTTGCGCGATTTTCCAAAAGCCGCAGAAATATTTAAAGATTTTGTAAAGCGCTATCCGCAAAATCCGCTAGCAGCGAATGCGCTGTACAAATGCCTCTATGCCGCTTATTTTAACGGAGATACCGAAGAGATCACCAGAATAAATGAGCTGCTGGAAAAACAGTATTTGGCCTCCCCGTTCGCTGTCGCTGCGTTTTTCTGGCAGGTGGATTATTTGAGAAACGGCGGTAAACTTAAAGAAGCAGACCAGGTGCTTCAGAGAATCGGGCAATTATATTCGGACAAGGATGATATTGTCCCTCAGGCCCTTTATGACCGGGCCGCGATTGCCGAAAACCTTACCGGCAGCTCCGCGGCCATGTCATTGCTTCAGGAAATATTCGATAAATATCCGAATAGCAAAACGATGGCGGATGCACTTTTTCTGGCCGGCAACATAACGTCAGGCGGGGGAAATTATTCCGATGCTGCTGTTTACTATCGTAAAGCGGCTCAACTGCGGCCAGGGTCAACATTGGAAACAGCCTCTTTCGGAAGGATCGGCGACTGCAATTACACGCAATATACCAAGACCCAGGAAGTTAAATTCCTCAATAGCGCGATTGCGGAGTATCAGAAAGTCATGACTATGAAAAACCTTAACCAGAATATAAAAGACCAGACATTGTATAAAATCGGCAAATGTTATGAAGGCTTGAACCAGGATGACAAAGCGCTTGAGTTTTTTACAGAATTGATTTATGGTTATAAAATTGATAAGAGTGAAGGCGAAAATAAAATTAAGCCGGTATGGACCGTCAAAGCCGCCTACGCCGCAATCATGATATATATGCGGCAGGGAACTCCGGAAAGCGCGGCCGAAGCAATAAAGATATACCGGCACCTGGAATCAATGCAGCTGGAAACTGGAGAAGATTTCAGAAAAATCATTTCGAATATAAAGTCTAAGTTCAAGATATAAAGCTTTAAACAACAGAAGGAATTTTAATATGCTTTTCATGCAGATGATGAAAGATGGCGGACCGGTCATGTGGATTATTCTCGGTTGCAGTTTAATCGCGGTTTATTACTTTCTTGAAAAATGGTTTCAGTTTCACCGTGAACAGATCAATGTAAAAGAACTGGTTAAAGGACTGGTTAACGTACTCAAGCGCGATGGCTTTATCGAGGCGATCAGTCTTTGCGATAATACTCCAGGACCGGTCGCCAGGGTCCTGGCTGCGGCGATTCTGGCTTATGAACGCGGCGATGATGACCTCCGCCAGGCGATCGGTGATGCAAATATGGAAGAAATACCGAAACTGGAACGGCACGTCAACCTGCTCGCGACAATCGGATATATTGCGCCGCTGCTGGGGCTGCTCGGCACCGTTTTGGGTATGATGCGCGCATTCCAGACTATTCATGCCAAAAGCGTATACCTCTCCGCCGCGGACTTGTCCGGCGATATTAATATGGCGCTGATAACTACTGCGTCCGGCCTTTGTGTCGCAATTCCATGCTATATCGCGTATAATTATCTGACTTCACGCATTCACTCCATCTGTCAGGAAATGGAACGGGCGGCATCTGAAATCAACTATTTTTTTAAGCATCACAAATCAAACCGGAAACCACAGGTAGAAAATGAATAATCGTTATTCAGACAGTTTCAAGCCACGGCTGAAACCGCTTTCCGGCCGGCCGGACCTGTCGCCGATGCTGGCGGTACTGTTTCTGCTGCTGATCTTTTTTATGCTCAGCAGCTCTTTCGTACAAGTTTCCGGAATCAAGGTGGACTTACCGGAAATCGGAACCAAAGGCACGCTGGGTGTTGAAAAATTCGTTATTACCGTAACTATGACTGAGAACGGAAGTGAAATCTATTTTAACGAAAAAGTGGTCTCCTGGGAAACATTGAAGCAGGAACTGGCAAATGTCAGTAATTATTCGACCTCCGCCACCGTTATTCTCAGGGCTGACCAGAAAACGCCGTTCGGTACGATTTCCAAAATAATATCCATTGCTGAAAAAGCCAATTTATCGGTCTTTATCGCAACTGTGCCTCCAAAGAAAAAACAGGAAACAACGTTTGAGCAAAATGAGTAATGCCAGGCCTGATAACTATCAACGGATAATTATTGCAGAAGCGCTCGCGATCACCATATTATTCCATATGGCGCTGCTGTTTCTTTTCTCGTACAGCCCGCCTCAATTAAAGAACAACGACACGAAAACGCAGAAAATTGCCATGCTCAACCTGTACGATCATGGAAAATCCTCCATGAAAGAACTTACTGCATGGCTGGAATATCATGATCCTTCCCTCATTTCCCGTCCAGATCAGAAATTCGGCTATGCCATGCTATGCCGTAATCCGGATTTCCGTCCGCCTCTTTCTGATCTCCCGCGGGAGAAAAAAATGGAAACTGCTACTGTTTTTGAAAAATTCAAAAAACTTTCCCCTGAAAACCAGCTGAAATATGATATTTGCGCCAGGTTTGTCAACTATACGCCTACGCCGCTGCCGAAGGGCAAAAAAAATATTGAAACCATGACCACGGTTCAGGGAAAATATCCCGTTGCCGTCTATGGCGGCGGTGCTGAACTCAAACCGTTTTTTGAAACTATGCTGCCTGAAAATCTCAAGGAAATTGCGGCAACTGCCAAACCGTCCAAAATTTCACTGGCGTTTCAGGGCGAAGGGCTGATGCCGCGGGCCGCGGTTGAAGAATCTTCCGGCAATCCTGATCTTGACAGTGCCGCAATTAAGGAAATTCTGTTTAGTGCGGATAAATTTTCGGCGGAATTGGTTAATCCGGGGGATTTTGTGACGATTACCGTACTGTGGAATAAACCGGGGGTGAACAAATGATCGGACTGGACTTTGCCGATGGCCTTTTCATATATTTGACCGTCTGGCTGATAACTCTGGCAATACTATGGGGCAGAGAGCTCTGGCGTCAGAAAGCCAACGACTGGAAAGTCAGCAGCAGCCAGCTTTTTACCTGTGACAAATGCCATTATGCTTTTCTGACCAAGGAAAATACTAATATTACCCGCTGTCCGCGCTGTAATTCAATGTGCCTCGTCCGCAAAAGACGCGGCTTATAAACCCTATACTATAAGCACTATAATGACGGAGATACTTCCGTCACTATTTCCTTGAGCATGTATTCCGAAACTTCGATGATTTCGCCGTCACGGCGAAACGCTCTTTCCATACGTTCGAAAATCTTATTTCCAGCCTGTTTTTTCAGACATTCCAAATCGCCGACAATATGCATTTCCCGGCGGCAGCGGGTATGGGCGACATTAATCCGGTTGGGGTTATCAATAAAGCCGATGCCTTCGCCCTCATTGCTCCGGACATAGGAGATGATGACAATGTCGCTTTCGCCACCCTGAAAACTGTCCACCGTAGCTATCCTTGAGAGCAGGAAACGTCGCCAGCGCTCCTCGGAAATTTCTTCATTTGGAACCAGCGCCCGAACGTGTTCAAGCGAAAGGTTATCCCGCAGAATCCCGACCTGTTTCCGGTATGGAACGATCATGGAAATCTCTTCCAGCGGACTCTTCTGCACTGCCCGGTAAAATACATAACAACAGATGAACGCTTCCGCCGGATTGGCCAGCCCGGGCTTTTGCCCTTCAATAAAAAGATGTTCGCGGCGTTTATTTAACGGCAGCCCGGAAGTCGTATAAAATCTCAGGCTGGAAGACGGATACTTCTGCTTCCGTTCATGATATGCCAGTTGATAATAATCCGCGCTTTCGCTGGCTTTAACACCGGCATCATAGAACAGCGTGGATGAAAACCGGAGCAAACGCGGGTTCTGGCAGCGATATGAACATTTAAGCATTATCACCGGTATGCCGCGTTGAAAAGCCAGCCATTCCATAGCGCTGCCGGAGACCATGGAATGATATTTCCTCGGTATTGCCTTGAATTCGTCTTTCAGCATTTGATGAATCTTTGACGGAAGGGGAAATGGCGGAAGTTGCTGATGGTCGCCGAAAAGAACAACTCTTTTTCCCAATTTGGCGCAGAGTATAAATTCTTCCAGATTCGACATTCCGGCTTCGTCAAATATAATTACGTCATATTTGCCGTTCTGATTCATATCATCAACCACGATTTCATCCCGCAGCAATCCGACGTGAGTACCCGCGTATATTCCGCCTATCTTCTGCTCGCTTCTGACGGCGATAAAACGGTTGACGTTGCGGGCCTCGCCGATCCAGCTTTTCTCGGCTACATCCGGTGAAATGCTGTTGATATTTTTGCCGAAGCGCAGTACCGGCAAATCTCCAATGCGGCGACAGATATTGTCCACGGCGGTATTTGACGGCGCAGCTACCAGGATACGCAACCCCTGACGGCAAAGCTCTCTGACAACCTGTTCCAGTACAAAAGTCTTACCGGTTCCGGGCGGACCCTGAATCAGTACAATTGGATTTGACGGATTGACCGCGGCAGTCCAGGCCTGCCGCTGTGACAAATCCATTAATGCCGGCGCGCCTTCCGGATTGCCGGGTGCAAAGTTAAATTGACTAAGCGCCAGAACATACTCCAGCGCACCAAATCTATCTCTTGCTTCTCCAGTTCTGACGGCATTCCATAGCTCGTTAACGGCTGACGAAAGATAACTGCCGGGACTCCGTTGAAGACGCGCAAAAAGACGGTCTGCATAGTTTTCAATCGTCGCGGCAAAGTCGCTGCGGAGGCGGCCGAAGATAACGTCTCCGTCAAAAATATCTACTTTAAAAGTGCCGAACACATCTTTTTCTCCGCGCAGATAAACATTCAAGACATCGCCCTGGGCCAGCGGAATTTCCGGATCAGTGTGCATTTTGAACGGAACATCCAGATCTCCGCGGTCGCCGATAATTTCAGCATCCATAAACGTCAGTATGAATTCTCTTTCATTTTCCGCGGCAAGCCGGCAGGCGGTATTTAAAAAATTCAGTTCGCCGTTGATTTCCCAAGGCGTTTTCGACAGAATGACGGCAGGAGCAACCCGTCCTGAGAGTACCAAAGATTCGTTATCGTCTTCCGGTTCCTGTTGCGCGGCATAACTTCCGTCAAGCGGCAGGCTGAGTTGACGGCTGATCTCGTCAGTTGCCATGTCCGCCGAAGCCTTCTTGATCAGGCTCTTCATGATAAAAGCGGAAAGCCGTTTCATGGTGGCAATGGCGCGGGGATTGTGTATTGCGATGATGCCGTCGAGGGCTTCAACAAACTCCTTTTTCGTCAGGTTGAGAACATTGCGTGACGGATAAGTGCTGTTGGTATAGGCGATAACATCATAAATAATCTCCAACCGTTCTCCATGTGTCATTTCGTCCGTATCCAGCATGACCAGGTCATTCTCCTGGATGCGGGGCTCTCCGTCGGAAAAAGTAAGCAGGTATTTCTGAGTCCATTCCTTCGTCTCTAAAATCAACGCAGGACTGACGTTTTCCGCGTCCCAGGAAAAGTAGCCCGTCTTTTCTCCGTCATAATGCGGCAGGGTAAATGGCGTGCCAAACAATTCAAACTTGTCTCCGTCCAGCAAAAATGGAACCGGAGACTGGACCGTCTCCCACAGCTCATAGAACTCTCTTTTCATGACCCGTTCCGGAGCTGTCTGCCAGAGACGCTTTCCCTCTTCAAAATAAGAATTAATTTTACTGATTTCAGAATTCAATGTTTAGATCCGTCATTTTAAATTAATACAATAGACCGCATGGCTGCTTTTTATTCATAAATAGATATCCGGCAACCTCGGTTCCGGACGTAACATATGGATCGAAAAAATCCAATCCACAATCCTGCTCGTCTATTCTTAAATTTTCAACCGTGCAGAGTATAGCAATATACAAGCCAATGACGTTTTAGACCCGTCATTCCTCATCTCTCAACTGGCAACAATGTTGACCAGACGTCCGGGAACACAGACCACTTTGCGGACGGTTTTGCCGGCAATCAGCAGTTGAACCTGTTCCGAGCCAAGCGCAATCTTTTCCATCTGTTCAATCGTTGAATCTGCCGGGATCATCAGCCGCACTCTGGGCTTACCCATGAACTGGACGGCAATCTCGATTTCGTCCGCCTTGATGAGTTCCGGGTCGTACGTCGGCCAGTTAACATAGGCGATGGTTTCATGGTGTCCGAGTTCACGCCACAATTCTTCCCCGATATGCGGGGCAAACGGCGCCAGCAGCTTTACAAAAGTGTCGGCAGCCTGGCGGGGCAGCGCTTCATGTCTGGAAAATTCGTTGACGAAGATCATCATCTGGCTGATTGCGGTGTTGAAGCCGAAAGAATCCAGGTCATCAGTGGTTTTCTTGATGGTGTAATGCAATATGCGCAGTTGTTCGCGGCTGCATGGCTCATCAACAATTTTACTCTCGGTAATCAAGCGCCAGACGCGTTTCAGGAACCGGTAAACGCCTTCCACACCATTGGTATTCCACGGTTTGGTCGCTTCGAGCGGCCCCATGAACATTTCATACAGCCGCATACTGTCCGCGCCGTATTCGCTGATAACATCGTCCGGATTGACAACATTTTTCAGGGATTTAGACATTTTGGCCGGGAATTCAATCAGTTTTTCGCCGGACTGTTTATGGACAGGACCGTCGGCAGTGACTTCGACCTGGTCATTCGGCACCAGGGCGCCGCGCGAATCCTTGTAGGACAGTCCCAGAATCATGCCTTGATTGATCAGTTTGGTGAACGGCTCCTTCGTGGAAACATAACCCAGATCGTACAGCACTTTGTGCCAGAAACGGGAATAAAGCAGATGCAGCACAGCATGTTCCGCGCCGCCGACATATAAATCCACCGGCATCCAGTATTTCTCTTTTTCCGGAGCAAACGCGGCCAGGGCGTTGTGCGGGTCTATGTAACGCAGATAGTACCAGCAGGAGCCGGCCCATTGGGGCATGGTATTGGTTTCACGGCGGCCTTTCATGCCGGTGACGGGGTCTGTATAGCTGATCCAGTCTTCGGCTTTGGCCAGCGGTGACTCGCCGTTGCCGGAAGGCTTGAAATCGGCCAGTGCCGGCAGGGCCAGCGGCAGCTCGGATTCATCAACCAGACGGATCGAACCGTCTTCCATGTGAATGACCGGGAACGGCTCGCCCCAGTAACGCTGGCGGCTGAACAGCCAGTCGCGGAGCTTGTAATTCACGGTAAATTTACCGATGCCGCGGGCTTCCAGCCATTCAGTGGCTGTACGTTTTGAGTCTTTGACCTCCATGCCGTTGATATCCAGGCCGGCGCTGTTGGCGGAATTGATCATCCTGCCATCGCCCGTCCAGCAGGCGCGTCCGGCATGAACGTCGTCAATATTGATTTTTGCCGCTTCGGCCTCTTTCCGGTCAGGATCAATGATGCAGCGAACCGGAATGTTAAATTTCTGCGCAAACTCGAAATCGCGGGTATCGTGCGACGGTACCGCCATGATCGCGCCGGTGCCGTAACTGATCAGCACATAATCGGCAATCCAGATCGGAATTTGTTCGCCGTTGACCGGATTGAGCGCATATGCGCCGGTAAAAACCCCGGTTTTGTCAGTGTTAAGTTCAGTGCGGTCCATATCGCTTTTGAACGCCGCTTCGGCACGGTAGGCCTCAACCGCCGCTTTCTGCGCACCGGCGGTGATTTTGTCAACCAGCATATGCTCCGGCGACAGCACCATATAAGTCGCCCCGAACAGCGTGTCCGGGCGGGTTGTATAGACGGTAATGATATCATCGGTCGCCGCTACCTTGAAATGCACTTCCGCGCCGGTGGATTTGCCGATCCAGTTGCGCTGCATTTCCTTGATGCCTTCCGACCAGTCGAGTTCGTCGAGATCCTGAAGCAGACGTTCAGCGTAAACCGTGATTCTCAGCATCCACTGCTTCATCGGTTTGCGGACGACGGGATGATCACCGCGCTCGCTGCGTCCGTTAATGACTTCCTCATTGGCCAGCACGGTACCCAGCGCCGGACACCAGTTCACCGCCACTTCGCCGATATAGGCCAGACCCTTCTTGAAGAGCTGTAAAAATATCCATTGCGTCCATTTGAAATATTCAGGGTCGGTGGTATTGACTTCACGGTCCCAGTCGTAACTGAAGCCCAGCGCCTTGATCTGTTTCCGGAACATGTTGATGTTGCGCTCGGTGGTGATGCTGGGATGAGTACCCGTTTCCACGGCGTACTGTTCCGCAGGCAGACCGAACGCGTCCCAGCCCATCGGATGCAGAACGTTGAAACCGCGCATCCGTTTGTAACGGCAGATAATGTCTGTGGCGGTGTAGCCTTCCGGATGGCCTACATGCAGACCGGCTCCGCTGGGATAGGGAAACATGTCCAGCGCATAATATTTCTGCTTATTGGAAAAATCATCCGCTTTGAATGTCTTATTCTGTTCCCAGTAATCCTGCCATTTTTTCTCTATGCCGGTAAAATCATATTCCCGTGTGCTCATCGCTAATTCTCTCTGTAAATTATCTGATTTAATTGTTTCTGTGTAAAAGATATACAATATACACAAAACATTCTCTTTTGCAATATTCATTCCATAGGATTATGACACCGTTCAACACCTGAATATTTTCCCCCTCCGGACATTCCAGACTCCTTGCCCGCAGTAGTTTTAAAACATCAGACAGTCTCATCGTTTATTTTGGACACCATTCCAGTTCATTTTGGACATCTATATGCAAGTTCTAAAATTCTAAAGTTATTAATACAGTAAAATCCCAGACCTTCAATGCATTTTGGATCCCGCATTCGCGGGAGACACCCGTTTAGCGGGAGTCCGTCGAAAAAAGTCCAACACCCAGAGACTTTAGAGATCTGTTGAGCACACCGCGTTTCATGGTTCTATAAGATTTTCAAATAATATTTTGGACATCTTGGACATCTCTGACCAAGACAGTCCGGCACGGATGGCGCTACAACAAAACCATTTTGGACAGCCCGCACCCTCGTGGACAGACCTTATAGGAGGTGTCTCAACGTAGGGCGGCTTTGCCAAACCGCCTCATGAGCCAGTTTCGGCGAAACTGGCCTACTCAAAACTCCGCACGCTACCTTCACCCCGAGATTTTGGACGCCACCGTCCCGCACGGACGGCACTACACCAAGACGTATTTTGGACACCATCCGGAGACTTTAGATAGTCGTTGAACATGTGTTTTTGTTTCTGGTTCAAAACTTTTCTCTCCCGCATTCGCGGTACCCGCAAGCGAGGCAAAACTTTTCTCTCCCGCATTCGCGGTACCCGCAAGCGGGGCAAAACTTTTCTCTCCCGCAGTCGCGGGCTTTCCTCATGCCATCCGTCAAAAAAAGTTTTGGAGGAGGGATGCAAGGGGGAACCTTGAACTGTCAATCCCGCAGGGCG
>CAIPAT010000154.1 GCA_903863035.1 uncultured Lentisphaeria bacterium | reverse complement strand
CGGCAGCATATTTTTCCTGAGCTGCTGCGAGTGCGGCTGCTTTGTCAGCAAGCTGTTGGGCTTCGATTTCGGCCTGGGTCAGAACGACTGGGGCGGCTTCAGCGGTCGGCGGTACGGTTACTTTTGTGTCTTCAGTCATAGTAATCCTCCTGCGATATTATCGCAATTTGTTGTTTGACAGAACTAAAAACCTTTTAATCCTGCCTGGTTCACTTTCATCATATATATCCATAAATTCATGGTCTACGCAGTCTCAACAGCGGAACCTGTTAAGAAGGAACAGCAGTTATTTTCCACCTCCATTTTTCCTGCTTCGCAAAAGCTGTAAAAGCCATTGCCGATAATAATGTGGTCGAGAATTTCAATCCCGATGATTTTACCGGCTTGCACTAAGGCATTGGTTCTTTTTATGTCTTCGGACGAGGGCTCGGTTGAGCCTGAAGGGTGGTTATGCGCCAATATGATTTTCGATGCCCCGAACAAAATTGAATTCCTAAATATTTCGCGGCTGTGTGCTTGCGTGGTATCAATCAACCCGATACTGACAGTGTAGTATGCCTTGATTCTACTTCCGGCATCGAGAACTAAAACCATCATGTGCTCCTGCTCCTCTTCGTCCAGTTTTATCGTCTTCAAGAATTTGTAGACCTTTTCCGGCATGTTGAGTTTTTCACTTTCGCGGAACTCCATTACTTTTGTGCGTTTAAGCGAATATTCATAAATAGATTTCTTCATATCCTGCCTCTATTCTTTCGGTTCAATAACCGTCGCATCTGCCGCATTTGTACTTGGCAACCACATGTTTATCGATTTGCTTGCCCACGCAGCTGCCGATCGCCGCGCCGGTAAAGAATCCAGCCAGCGCTCCAGCCAGACTGCCGACCGCAGCACCGGCGATTGTGCCAACGCCAGGGATGATGGACCCGATAGTGCCACCGACAGCCGCTCCGGTGTAAGTTCCAGCACTTCTGCCGAAGTATCCAGCCACTCCGCCCACGCCGCCGCCGACAGTAGTGCCCAGTTTTTGATTGGTTGACGTTAAATACATTCGGTCATTCCTGCCGCACTTCGGGCACACGATTTTTCCGTTCATTTTTTCACCTTGATTTAAGAAAGAGCGGGAGCGGGTAGAGAGGCGTCAGTGTTAACCAACCCCGCTTCATGCCCTTGTTGTTTATACGTCGATGGCTTGTCCATCCCAGAGCATTGACGGCTGACCGTCCAGACCGAACAACCGCGTCAACTTGCGTTGGCACACATCAGCTCTGGCCGGCGAATATTTCTTGGATACCTCGGTGAAGGCATTCAGGAAACTCCAGCGGCTGGGGGCTGCAAACTCTTCATGCCGGGGATGCTCGAACTCATTCAAGACTTCGAGTATATCGCAGGACGGGATGGCACCGGATTCTGCTGCCTGTACGGTGGCGATTCTGGCTGCATCTGGTCTAATCTCATAAAGTTTGAGATTGTCAGCTTCCAGTTCCAGCGTGATAAACTCTTCGACGAGCGTATCCAGCGCCCCGGATATCAGCGCCGTCAGGTCGATGCCGGAAGTATGCCGACGCGTGATTACAGTAGAAGCCCCGAAACACAAATTATCGCAAATTATGTAGAGTTAGTTATTATGTTGAGTTGTGCCATTAAATCATTCGTAATCAATAACATTCTTGCAATCAACTCAACATAATCTCGACAATTATAAGCTTTTTAGCCACTTCAATAAATCAGGATCATCTTTCCAT
>CAIPAT010000153.1 GCA_903863035.1 uncultured Lentisphaeria bacterium | reverse complement strand
TGATTAAGAAGTATATAGCAGGGCAGGGAAATACGCAAGAAGAATACAAAAAACTATATGATGGTCAATTGCGCTTTGACTTCTGAATACGCTGTTTTTGTCTTCGATACCTCGGGGCTCTGCCCCGGGGTTGTTCATTGATTTGTTTTTCTTGAAATATAAATTAGAGTAATCAATGTCCGCATTGCGCAGATATGACAGTCCTCCGGGCAATCCGCCCTTGATGGTGGCGGCGACTCCGGTCGTTCCCATATATACACGCGCGGTATCCGACGGGCAACTATAGAGTTTGCCGGATTTATGATACTGCCACAGCAGCGCGAACCAGTACCCATCGGAGCTTGAAGGCGCACAGATCCGGTCATAATCAGCCTGATACATTGAATGAGATGTTCCCAACTGTTTCAGGTTGTTGACGCAACTGATTTTTCTCGCAGTTTCCCTGGCTTTATTCAGCGCCGGCAGCAGCATGCCGGCGAGGATCGCGATGATCGCGATCACAACGAGGAGTTCCACGAGTGTAAAATTTTTGTTTTCTCGACTTCTTCTTTCATCTCTCATTTTTCATTCTCCTTCATTTTTTGTTTCGTTAATGAATTTATAATATCTGATATTAAGGTAATGACCTTAACCAATTATGTTGTAATCTTTGCGCACGACTTTCTTGTGATCAGTTCAGGCTCACAGACTATCTTCTGTAATTCGTAATCAGGATTTTCAATCTTTTGTATAAGAAGTTGTGCGGCATGCTCGCCGATCTTATTAAAATGGGCGCTTACCGTAGTCAGTTTGGGTTCCATTACTTGAGTAAAGTCTTTATTGTCATATCCAATCAAAGACACATCGTCAGGGATTTTCAACAATGATGATTTTATTCCGGCGGCAACCCCGACTGCAACAGTATCCGACAAAGCAAAAATAGCAGTGGGCGGTGACGCCATTTGCATCAGTTCCAGCGTAGCTTCATAGCCTGAACCGAAAGCATAGTATTTGTCTTTGCAGACAACCAGCGAAGAATCGTATGCGATTCCATAGGTTTTAAGCGCCCGGATATAACCATCAAACTTGTGCTTTATTCCAGGATCTGTCGGCTGCTCAATTGTTACATGCCCGATCCGGCGGTGCCCCAGCTTGATTAAATATTCTACTGCAAGGAATGCCCCGGCTTCCTCCCCGCTGCTGACCATGCAAATATCCTGCGCCTTGCAATTGTGAATCCCGACATATGGAATCCCTGAATTCTTTAACCCGTCGATAAATTCCTGCTGTTCAACCAGCTGAGCCGGACTGATAATGAAGCCTTCAATGCCGTATTGTTTTATTCGTTTGATCAACTGCAATTGTTTCAGCGGACTATTGTCGGATGAAAATATCAGAATGCTGTAGCCTTTGCTTTGAGCAATTTTTTCCACCCCGGCAATCGCCTTGGCATAAGCTGTTGAACTTAGATCTGGAACCACGACTCCGAGAATAAATGTTTTGGCGCCAACTAAACTGCGCGCCTGCAGATTAGGCTGGTAATTGTGCTTCTTCACGGATTCCATGATTTTATCACGAGTCTCAGGATCAATGCGGCTGGTGCCGGACAAAGCCCGGTGAACAGTTGATTTTGAAAATCCGCTTTCACGTGATATTTCAAGTATTGTCACGCTCATTAATATATTCCTGAATGCTTATTTTAAACCGTGGGAACGTTCCCATGGTAATATTATAACTTAACTAATGAGTTTTGTCAATATGCTTTTTAATTATTAAAGTAATAACTGGGAAATTTAAAAGTGCTGTATGAACAATTGGTTAATCGTTAAAAATTCAACCTGAACATGAAATTAGCGGTAAAAATATACTGGCTCTTCTTGTTTATCGAAATGGGCTGCAAAAGATAGCTCTCAGCGGTGAATGACAATACCTTTGAGCCCGCGGACGCGGGTGTCCCCGAAAGAGCCGGCAATAGCCAGCAGTTCCGTGTCAGTATAAGTTTTGTGCTTAAGCAGATCGTCGTCAATAATCTCGGCGGGATTGAACTGCTGAAGCATCCATTCTTTTTGTCCCAGCGCATGCAGTTCGTGGCGCATAGTTTGCAGATCATCGACGGAAAGCAGATGTTGATGTACCGTCGTCCGCACATCAATTGAAATATTTTTTTCAATAGCAAAGCGGATTACGCTGTGAACTTTTTCCGCGAGTTGCGGAATTTTGCAGTTAGTAATTTCGGCATACTTTACGGACGGAGCTTTATAATCAACGCCCAGCGCGTCAAGTCCGGCTTCCCGGTGGATTTCGAACACTTTTTCCGGCGTGCTGCCGTTGGTATCCAGTTTGATCATGAAGCCTTTTGCTTTGATTTTCTTCACAAACGAGAGCAGGCCGCGGCGCAATGACGGCTCGCCGCCGCTGATGACAACCCCGTCCAGCCGCCCGATCCGTTTATCCAGAAAAGACAAAAATTGCTTTTCCGTGATTTCAGGCTGGCTTTCAGGATCAAAAACCAGTGCCGGATTATGACAGTAGGAACATTTAAAATTACAATTTCCAGCAAAGACGACACAGGCCAGTTTGCCCGGGAAGTCAATCATGGAAAAAGCCCGCATACCTCTAATATTCATAGCCTTTACCAATGTAGATTTGCCATACGGCAGAAAAAAAATTCTCCTGCCTGATGCGGCAGGAGAATTTACAGGAACAATTTCATGCATCTGTTTTTTTCAAGCAGGCGCAGTTGACAGTTTCATAAGTTTTTCTGTCTTTGAACTCTTCCCGCTTGCCCTTGTTCCAGCTGGCGACCGGTCTGAAATAGCCGACCACTCTGCTGTAAACTTCGGTTTTTGCTCCACATTTTGCCATTTCACACTCCTGCGGCGACGCTTATGCGACTGCCTCTTTTGAGCAGCCGCTTGCAGCAACTGCATAGGTTTTTCTATCCTTAAATTCTTCTTTTTTGCCTTTGTTCCAATTTGCAACCGGTCTGAAATAACCACACACCCTGCTGTACACTTCTGTTTTTGCTCCGCACTTAGCCATCTTCTTTATCTCCTTGCTTAATTTGTTGCTGAATCATATCCGGTCGTTACGGGTTTTCCTGACTCCGGCCCTGGAGCGCAAAATCCCCCTTCTAACCTGATTCTGATTCAAGCCTTATGATTTTTTAACATTTCCGCACCATGGGTGGGATGGGCGGAAAACTTTTTTAAAAACTACTTTCTCTCTTCATAACTAATTCCAGCGCCATGGGTGGGATGGGCAGGAAATGATTAGTACAATCTCAACCTACAACCTTCAAACCTTCCCCTTCCGCAGCTTCCAGCGGACATTCATGGTGTTCGCCCGGAATATAACCATGGACCGGGCAGATGCTGAATGACGGAGTAAGCGTGAAATAAGGGATTTTATAAGTTTCGGCAATCCTTTTTACCAGCGATGCCACTTGTGCGGCATCTTCAATCCGTTCACCGATAAACGCATGGAAAACGGTGCCGCCTGTATATTTCTTCTGCAGCGGCTCCTGGAGGTCAAGCGCCTCAAACAGATCATCGGTATAACCTACCGGCAGCTGGGAAGAATTAGTATAATACGGATTGGCGTCGCCAGCGCAGATGATATCCGGATACATTTTGCGGTCAGCCCGCGCCAGACGGAAACTGGTGCCTTCCGCCGGGGTTGCTTCCAGATTGTAGATATGGCCGGTTTCAGACTGGAAATCCGCGATTTTGTCCCGCATGAAATCTAAGACTTTGGACGCAAAGTCGTTGCCTTCCGCATCAAAAATCGAGCATCCGAGGAAATTCAGGCAGGCTTCGTTCATTCCGACCAGCCCGATCGTGCTGAAATGGTTCTGCAATGTGCCAAGATAGGTTTTGGTATATGGCAGCAGATCGCCGTCCAGGTGACGCTGCACTATTTTCCGCTTAATCTCCAGCGAATCTTTCGCCAGTTCCATCAGGTGTGACAGGCGGGTGAAAAACTCCTTTTCATCTTTGGCGATATAACCTAGTCTCGGCATATTGATGGTGACTACGCCGATTGATCCGGTCTGTTCGCCGGCGCCGAAAAGGCCGCCGGTCTTGTTCCGCAACTGACGGATGTCCATTTGCAGACGGCAGCACATGCTGCGTACATCGCCGGGATTCAGATCGCTGTTGATAAAGTTCTGGAAGTATGGCAGTCCGTATTTGCCGGTAACCATGAACAACAGCCTGGCGTTTTCGCTGTTCCAGTCGAAATCGCTGGTGATATTGTAAGTCGGGATCGGGAAAGTGAAGATTCTTCCATCGCGGTCGCCTTCGCTCATCACTTCCAGAAACGCCTTGTTAATCAAGTCCATTTCATGCTGAAAATCGCCGTAGTAGCTGCCGTCCTGCAGCTCGCCGCCGACAATCACCGGCGTCTTCTTGAGATCATCCGGAATAACCCAGTCAAATGTCAGGTTGGTAAACGGGGTCTGGCCCCAGCGGCTGGCGATATTCAGGCCGAAAACAAACGACTGGATGCTCTGTTTAATTTCGGAATATTGAAGATTATCGAATCTTACAAACGGCGCCAGCAGCGTGTCGAACGAACTGAATGCCTGAGCCCCGGCCCATTCCGTCTGGAGCGTGGAAAGAAAATTCACGATCTGGCCCAGCGCGGTGTCAAAATGCTTTGCCGGTCCGGCGCTGGCCCGTCCGCCGCGGCCGCGGAATCCTTCCATCAGCAGCTGCCGCAGGCTCCAGCCGGCGCAGTAGCCCACAATCCCGCAGGAAAGATCATGCAGATGGAAATCCGCATTGGTATGGGCGTCCGCAATTTCTTTCGGATAAATATTGGACAGCGTGTAATGGGCGATAACCGTTCCGCTGACGTGGTTCAGCAGGCTGGCGTAGGAATATCCGGCATTGGAGTTTTCGTTTACCCGCCAGTCTTCACGGTCAATGTAGGAGGCGACCAGGTCCTGGACGTCCATCATCAGTTTCTTGCCTTCGCGCATTTTGTCATGCTGTGCGCGATACAAAATGTAAAGCTTGGCCGCTTTGGAAAGCCCGCGTTTGATAAACGAGTTTTCAACCAGGTCCTGGATAAGTTCAATGTCAGGAACCGCACCGACTTCAAAACCCTTTTCCTCAAGGGCACTAAGAACGTCTTTGCAAATGGTCAGCGCCAGCTTGTCATTGGCCGTTCCGGAAGCTTTCAGCGCCTTACTGGCGGCAATCGTAATCCGGTCCGGTTCAAAATCAACGACCCGTCCGTCTCTTTTCCTGATTTTTTGAATTACTGAACTTGTGTTGGACATCGTTAAAAATCCTCTCCGGTATTAGAGTTTATTCTTTATAATTTCATCCCGCAAAATCACCTATCTCCCCAGACAGCAAAAATCTCACAGGTCTTTTCTCAATGTTGTTAATTTAAATACATAATATGGAAGATTCAAATTACCAAACCACAATATATTGTGTTTTTTTGAAAAAAAATTGTAATCATTGCAAATCAATAACTTATAATAAATGACTGCCGTTCCGGCATAATATTTCAATTCCGTTAAAGCAAGATTAAATAAATATTAACTATTTTTTTTCTTGATTCTTTTGATTTAACAGTGTATTTTTTTGACGAAGCAGTGCATCTTGCGATTTGTCCGGAATTAATGACAGGAAAAACGAGACTAAGCCATGGAACGCAATAAGCGAATTTTGATAATTGATGATCAGGAGGACCTGCGTGAACAGCTTGCCAGACTGCTGGTGAATGCCGGCAAACCGAACAAGACTGCGGCCATGGTTCAGAGTATGCGCGCCCGCTTGATGGGCCTGGATCAGACTCCGGAGGCGGATGAATATAAAAGCGAAGGTCCCACTTATGATATTGATACCGCCGGCCGGGGTGAAGAAGCTTTTGAGCTGGTCAAAGCCGCTGTTGAAATCGGAGCTCCTTATGCGGTAATGTTTACTGACATGCGCATGCCGCCCGGCTGGGACGGCTTGAAGACCGCTAAGAAAGTCCGGGAAATTGACAAAAATATTGAAATTGTAATCATGACCGCGTTCGCCGATTACGAGCAGGAAGAAATCTGCCGGGAAATCGGCACCCCGGAAAAACTGCTTTATATCAAGAAGCCTTTTCAGGCTGAGGAAATTTTTCAGCTAGCGTTGTCGCTCACCTCAAAATGGAATTCTGAAGAGCTGGAAAGAGCCCGCAGAAAATGGCTGGAAAATCTGATCAAATGCATGCGCAAAGTCAAAGTTTCTTCAAATACGAAAAGTCTGTTCGCCGCCACGCTGGAATCCCTGCTCAACTTCACCGACGCCGAACAAGGCCTGATCGCGGTATGGAACGAGGATAAAAAAGCCTGGAACTTGCGCGATCACCGGAACATGCAGGAAGCTGATGCGGAAAAATTCCTTAAAGACAATTCGAACGGGCTGAAGGAAGCTTCCGCTATCCAGAAAAATTTCGACGGCAAATATCTTATCCCGCTCAAGGCCGCTGATATTACCGCCATTGCAGCGATTTATGACGCGAAAACAGAAAGCGATCAGGAATGGTATAAATTGATGTCGCTGCTGGTAATGATTTCCAATGAAAACCTGGAAACAATTTCTTTCAAAGAGAAAAAAGATTCCGCAGGAACAGAAACCGCCAGGCTGCGCGGAATAATCAAGGAAATCAAAGAGTTTGCCGAGAACTTCCTGAAATCACACCAGGACGACCCGGAAATCAAAAAGATAGTGGAAAAATCCAATTCCGTACTCGAAAAATAATCTCTTCAGTGAATTTTCACCATGAATGGAATGAAGATGGATTTCTGTAATCTTATTTGCGGCTCCTCCCCGGCAGCGCCGGCTTGTCCCTCCTTCTGCATGATCGCCTGACCGATTATATTTTACCTGCCGGATGCCGCGCTTGAAACCATAAGCGCACGCAGAATCCTTCGAGGCCTTGAAGACTTCGCCGCCGGAAAATCATCGCGAAAAAATTAACTGGTTATACAGTTCCGGCGGAATCAATCATTTTTTCCAGCTGGTCATTAAGTATTTGAACGTATGCAAACCTGGTTTCAATGATTTCCTCAATCATCGCATCCGGCATGTATTTACCCATAACTGCATGAAGTTTTCCGGTGATGGCGGCAATCTTTTCGCGTGTAATCCGCACTCCGTGAACTTAACCGGCTGCGCCGGGACTTTAACCACAGACACAGAGAAATCTTTTTTTTCATTCTGGACAGCCGACTCCGATACTTTGGAGTATCGTTGAGCACAATGCTTTTCAGTTTTACAAACATTCCGGACAATCTGGACACTGCTACGCAGAACGTTTCCGGTGTAGTGCTCTCGATCCCGATCCTCCGTCCGACACGGACGGCACTACAATAAATCCCCATTCCGGAGACATTAGAGTGCCGTTGAGCACAATCTTTTACAGTTTTCATATCCACTCCGATCCCGCAACTGCGGGAGATAGTCGCTGAGCACAGTGCCTTTCAGTTTTACACACATTCTGGACACCCATCCCCGCACATTTTGGACAGCCCGTCCAAGACGGACGGCACTACACCAAACCCATTTTGGACAACCAGCACTCCGATAGATTAGAGAGTCTTTGAACATATGTTTTTGTTTCTGGTTCCATACTTTTCTCTC
>CAIPAT010000152.1 GCA_903863035.1 uncultured Lentisphaeria bacterium | reverse complement strand
GCGATCAGAACAAAGGAATCTCCGATATGCCGAATCTGTTTTTTCATAAAAACTCCCGTCGAGCAGGGGAATAAAATTTTTATCCGCCTTCATTCCAAAAGGCAAATACACAGAGTGTCTAGCGTTGCCACAGCAAACATATTTCAATGATTTTTGAGGATTTTTCCTGTCTATGACCTGGAGTTGCGCAGATACGGTCATCCAGAAATGATAGTCGGTATTCCATGGAGGCCACTGATATTTCTCAACCCAGGGTCCCTGCAATCCAGTCGGCCATAGGCATTGTGGATTTGTTGCCGCTCCGAATTTATACAGTGCGTAAAGATAAAACTTGTTGAAAAAATCATCAGGCAAAGTTATCTGCGGTACACGCTTCCAATAGGCTTTCCGCCATTTTCCATTTGTGTTCCGCAAAGGCTTAAGTCCTTCTTTCAATGCGCCCAATGCCAGCTTGCCTGCCGCTGCAATCGCCTTTCCGGCATCAACTCCTCTTTCCAATGCAATCACATAATCCGTCTCAGCCTTCTGACAAATTGCCGCCATGGCGGGATCAGCCGGACATTCCTGCGCCCACCCCCATATTTCAGTTTCCTCCACGAAAACCGGTTCAGGAAATCCAAAACCCCTCAATCGCTCGCCAACAAAACCCCATGCCGTTTTGACAGTAACGCCGCAAATCATCTTGTCAGGATCCTGAATCCACAAGACATTCTGATTTACGCTTAAATCAAATTTGACAGGATGCCGCACCTTGCTTCCTGCCGCATAAACCCATATGGTGACGCTCCCCTTATCCAAATCCAGTTCCCCTTTAGCGGGAACACATTCAGGCTTCAGTTTCATTTCAAAGCGGCCGAACGGCAGGCGGCTCGGATTAGCGACGCACAGTGGTTTCGGGTCTCGAGGAAGAAAACTTTCGATCCATGACGACTCGGTCGGATTGTAAGATTTTTTTATATTCTCATATGTCGTCACACCTTCCTTGGGGCGGTATTCGACTCGGTGATCCCAGAAATCAGCCCGGTTAATGGTGATATTAATGCTGTCTTCCCCCCAGATGAGTGCTCCAAACAGTCCGTTGCCCATGGCAATCCCGGCGTGCGGACGTGGCAGAGGAAACGAGAATTCTATTTTTTGCATTTATAAGTCCTCATTGTCATCACATTTATTCAGCAGCCGGTTGCTTTAAGATATAAATCCATTATTCGCCGTGCATCGGTTAGTGAGTTAGCATTACAAATAAGGCTGACACCCGTATTATACAAGTCTACGATTCAACCCGAAAGCAAGTCATCTAATCTCTTTTCCAAACTATTAATTCACGGAGAATTTCCGTAACCTCCCCAATCATCAATAGCGTTTCTTGCAGCGTAAATATTTTCCGGTGGAGCAAAACGAGGGACGGCGCAACCTGAACCGAGGATGAACCGTCCACCAGGCTTTCCGGCTTCAATGCAAAGTCTGGCTTCTTCGTATACTTCCTGCGCCGTTCCCTGTAGCATGGTAAGGCAGCTCAATCCGCCCATGATGGATAACCGATCTCCGAGAATTTTCTTTGTGTGGTGCACGGTCATGCCACTGGTCGGATCCATGCCGTCCACAGCATCGATGCCTGTCAGCGGAACAATGGATAAAAGCGGGTTGTAGTTGCCACAGCAGTGCATGTAGCAAAAAACACCCAATCGATGGGCTTCTGTGGCTACATCTTGGTATGCCGAAAGACAGAACTCTTCGTATATTTCCGGTGAAATGACGCTTCCAGAGGCGTACGAATCGCCGATGTATATACAATCCACACCGCATTCGACAAATGCACGAACTTTCTCGATAGACACCGCGACGGATTTCTCGATCAATGCCTTTGCCAGTACCGGATCATCGTAGAAGCACAGGAGTGCCGGTTCTGCGCCGCCAAGTTTGTCAACCATATAACTGATTGCCTGCCCTCCAACCATGCCGACAGTGAAAAGTCCGTGGGAACGAGCCAACAGCATAGTCTTTTTCACATCATCAAGAAAACCGCCATCAATGTATTCCCGCGCCGTTAAAAACGGCAGATCTCTCGCCTCGGACACAGTGGTGACTGGTAGTGGCGGATTATATGGAATGAACAATCCTCCGCCTTTGACATCGAAAACTCCTTCCGCTTTTCCGGAACCAATATCAAATTGGACAAGTTTGCCATCGGTCTCCCTAACTGTTTTACTCCGGAACCATTCGCTGCTTGATCCTATGGTGAAACGGACGGCATCAGTCCGGTATCGCAATGCTGCCTTCAGCATGCATTCCGGACTGAGGTGGGGATTTATGAGCGCATCTTTAAAACGCAGACCGCTTGCATGACACGCGTGATCAGTGAATATTGTCGGAAAAAAAGGTACGCGGTCTGGAAGTTTCCCGCAAAAAACCCGGACAACTCGCTCTCTGGAGTCAATCATGTATGTCAATCCTTCAATTTATTTGGATTTTTTCAGTTTCTTTATACTGGCCACTGATTTCAACTTAAGACCTGTACGGACAAGCGTTACCAGAGAATCCTTTACACAATCATAATTGAAGCCAAAGTTTATAACACTATTATTCATTTGCTCTGCTCGCTTTCATTTGTTCTGCGACAACAAAAAGTCACACGCTCCTTTAAAAAGTTCAGTCCCATCAGGATTTTCTACCATTACATGT
>CAIPAT010000151.1 GCA_903863035.1 uncultured Lentisphaeria bacterium | reverse complement strand
TGCGTCTCAAAAAAGTGTCAACTATCTTTATTGAGGCTGTTTCAATTAGCATTGAACAGCACTGTCAAGCTTCCAGCTTGATAAGCAAGCAGTGGCTAAAACCACTGGTCCCGCAATCGCGGGATCCCGCGACTGCGGGAATGCTTGCAGTACTCTTTAGCAGCCATAAATTCCAGGGCAGCCTCATTATTCTTCATTTCCTTAAAAATAGTTTTTCAATAACGCCGTCAAAGAGGTTTTATTGTAAGGTTTGGCAATATAATCATTACATCCTGCCGCGATGACCTTTTCCCGCTCTCCTGCAAGCGCATAGGCGGTTTGTGCAATAATGACCACATTTTGGTTAAAGTGACGGATTTGCCTCGTTGCTTCATAGCCGTTTATTTCGGGCATTTCAATATCCATCAGTACTAAATCAAGGTCAGAATTATTACGGCAGACTTCAATCGCGTCCATTCCATTTTTTACTCTTAAAAGTTCTCTGGCGAACTTTTTGACTGCTATTGCAATCAGCAATTCTGATTTTTCGTCATCTTCGGCTATTAATATTTTCAGCTGCTTAATTTGATTATCTTCTGCAACTGCGGGATCAATATTTTTAATTACATTTTCTTTCCCCGTAACAGTACTGCATGGAATTGTGAAATAAAATGCCGAGCCTTTACCTTCTTCACTTTCCACCCAAATTCTGCCGCCATGTTTTTCTATAAATTCTTTGCATAGCAATAAGCCAAGTCCGGTGCTGAGTTCGCCATTGGTGCCTTTTCTGTTTGTTCGAACATCGAGGCGGAATAAATTATCAACAATTGCCTTGCTCATGCCAATGCCGGAATCCCTGATGGATATTTCAACGCTTTTATCGCCGGTGTTCTTTGCCGAAATGCTAACACGTCCGCCCTGCGGAGTAAATTTCACGGCATTTGAAACGAGATTCCGTATTATTGTTTGAAGCATGTTGGTGTCTGCAAAAATCGCGATGTCATTTGGAATATCGCAAGCTATGTCAATTCCTTTGTTTTTTGCAGCTTGCAGCGCCGTTGCTGCACTTTCATCCACGACTGGGTGTAATTTAACCACTTCCGGATTGAACGGAATCGCCCCTTGCTGTATTCTTGCCCATTCCAGCAAATTTTCGAGAAGACGAAAAAGATTGGTGGCTGAGTCTCTCATGCCCACGGCAATCTCATGCATTTCATCCTTTGTCAGCCTCGGTAATTCATCAGCCATTTCTTGTGTTAAACCCAGGAATCCCTGAAAAGGGCTGCGCAGGTCATGGGCAATAATGGAAAAGAATTTATCTTTTTCCAAATTGGCTTTTTTAAGTTCCTCATTTTTAAGTTTTATTTCATCCTCCGCCTGCTTGCGACCGGTAGTATCTATGATGAATCCTTCCAGTCCGACAATCTCGCCGGCCGTTACCACCGGATGTGTGGAAAAGGAGTGGTTCCGGGTAGAACCGTCGCGGCAGTGCCGGGAGAACTCCCCTGACGTGCTTTTACCTCCGGCAAGCATAGTCTCTACAATCTTACCGGCGGCTTTCTGATCAACGTCAACTTGCGTCAGTGCAAATGGATGACCGATTACTTCATCCGGAGAATCATAGCCATGCATACGCAGCCAGGCGTCATTTACCCGCTGGTAACGCCCCTCCCGATTAATAAAAAAGTACCCGGCATGCGTATTGCTGATGATTTGCTGCAATCTTTCCTCGCTATCGCGCAAGGCATTTTCCGCGGCTATCCGGTATGCGGCGTTTTTCTGTGCGGCACGGATGACCAGCGCCCATAGCATAAGTAGCAACGGAAGCAGGATTCCAATAAATATCAGCGCATTTCCGAGGCGATCATGCGCCGCGTCCAGCAGGACGCGCGATCTCTTGGTGAGTCCGTCACGAATCTGCTGCAGTCCAGTTGCATAAATGCGTTTTGCGTCTTCGTATGCCGGCGAGAAGAGAATGGACCAGGCCGCCTCTTTCCGCCCTTTCCGGATTAATTCAAAAGCCCGGTGCTCCATCTCAACCATGATTTGATTGGCCTCATCGGTTTTCTGTGCGCTTTTAGTGTCCGCGATATCCGGGGCCTGCTGCTTGACCGTTTGAATTGCATTATCAAGCTGGGGTTCCAGCAACCGGTAACGCACTTCCCATTGCTGGTCGCCTGTTGCCGCCGCCATGCGTGCCGACATGGTAAGAGATTCGTCAAGCAGCCCGATCAAGGAGCTGGATTCACTGATTTTCATCCCGGTTGTAATGAATGCGTTAAAATCCCGATTGTAAACCCAGCTTTGCCAGACGATAATACCAATAAAAATAAACGTAAACCCGGCAGCTAGACTGACCAGCCATTTGTAGTAAACTTCATAAGATTTAACCGCGGTTGTATTTTGCATGCCGGACATTTATTCTCCTCTTACTTGAAATTAGTTCATGTGCAAAATTTTGTAATGATAACTTAAAATTGCCATTACCGGTGGTGTTCATTGTATTTTCCCAATATTCAGGCCATTCTTTAAAAATAGTTTTTCAATAACGCCGTCAAAGAGGTTTTATTGTATGGTTTGGCAATATAATCATTACACCCGGCGGCTGTTGCCTTTTCCCGGTCTCCTGCAAGGGCAAAAGCGGTTTGGGCAATAATGATCACATCTTTGTTGAATTGACGGATTTGTCTCGTTGCTTCATAGCCGTCCATTACCGGCATTTCAATATCCATCAGCACTAAATCCAGGTCAGAATTATTACGGCAGACTTCAATCGCGTCCATTCCATTTTTTACTCTTAAAAGTTCTCTGGTGAACTTTTTGACTGCTATCGTAATCAGCATTTCTGATTTTTCATCGTCTTCAGCAATTAATATTTTCAGGTCTTTGATTTGAGTCTCGTTTTCATCTGCCGGAACAGTATTTTCAATAACTTTTTTTTCTTCCGGTTCGGTATTGTAAGGAATGGTGAAATAAAATATTGAGCCTTTGCCTTCTTCGCTTTCTTCCCAAATTCTGCCGCCCAGCATCTCCACATAAGCTTTTGAAATGGACAAGCCCAGTCCCGCTCCCTGAAAAGCTCTTTTGTCATCGATGTGGATCTGAACAAAACGGTCAAAAACAGCATCCAGCCTGTCTCCGGGAATCCCGACTCCAGTATCTTTTATAAAAAATTCCAGGTATTTATCCTTTTTTTCATAGCCGAACTCAATGGAGCCTGACTGGGTAAACTTAATGGCATTTTTAATCAGGTTGGCAAGAACAGCATAGACTTTCTCCGGATCTGTGCTTATCACGGACTCTTTTGCCGGCAGAGTATTTTTAAAGGAAAACCGTATTCCTTTTTTCTCCGCTTCCGGTTTGAAGAAGGCATAAATATATTCGATCTGTTCGTTTATATTCGTTGCCGAAACAGCTACTTCAATCATTCCGGATTCAACTTTTGAGATACTGATAATGTCATTGATGATATTGAGCATCCGGGCGCCGCTCTTTTCAATCATATTTATATACTGCTGCTGTTCTTCATCGGCTAAATGCGGTTCTTTCAGCAGTTCGGCAAAACCCAGGATGCCGTTCATCGGCGTTCTGATCTCATGGCTCATATTGGCGAGAAACGCCGATTTTAAACGGTCGCTCTCTTCGGCTTTTTCCCTGGCCTTGACAAGTTCCGCCTCCGCCTGCTTGCGAACGGTGATATCGCTTAACGTGCCGACCATCCGGAGCGCCTTGCCGTCAGCGTCCAGTTCTATCGCCTTGCCGCGGGTGGAAACCCATAGCCACTCCCCGCTTTTTGTCCTCATCCTGAGATCGATGGCGAAGCATGCGCCGGTCTTGATGCTGGTTTGAATATCGCGTTCAACACGGTCAATATCATCCGGGTGGACAAGGTGCCGCCAGGCATTGTAGGTGGCGGGGAATTCTCTGTCCCCGCAGCCCAGTATCGCGTAGTACAGGGTGCTGAAGAAAGCGTTACCGCTCGGAATGTGCCAATCCCAAAACCCGTCGTTAACAGCAGTGAGAATCATTGCGTAACGTTCCTCGCTCTCCCGCAGCGACGTCTCCATCCGTTTGCGTTCGGTGATTTCATCAATGGCAACGACGATATGTTTGCGGCCATTGAGCAATACCGGTTCGGCATTGACGTTCAGCCAGAGGTGATGTTCCCGGCCGTCAATCAATACGGTAAACGGCATTTCCTCACCGTGAATGGACTTTCCCGATAGCAGAACCTGCTGAAGTTTTTTGCGCAACGGACACTCCGGGCAGGCAGCGGAAAACCCGCAGCCGCGTTCATCTTCGACGCTGTGCACGCAGCCCAGCCCGCTGCCGCCGCGCTGCCGGATAATCTGATCGCGGTCTTTGCATATCAGCCGCGCGATCACGGCATTGGAATTCACAATCATGTTTGTTTCATCGAGCAGGAGCATGCCCACCGGCGCGGCGGCAAAAATGGCTTGCAGATTTTCCTGATCAATCCGCAGCGCCTCATCGGCCTGACGCTGCGCCAGGGCAATGGCCAGACTGTCGGCCATTTTTTCAAAGTGATCAATCAGGGCCGGGGTGAAACGGTCCGGCTGGTGGTCATTGAATTGCAGCAATCCGAAAATCTGATGCCCGTAGCGCAGCGGGATCAGCGCCACTGATTCATAGCCTTCGGCATTGCACCGGTTGCGTGTGCGCGACTGGCCGGTGGTGGTGGTTGCCAGCAGGGCGGTGGTGCCGTTGGTCCAGAAGCTGCCGCGGGCGGTGAAAAACGGTTTGGATGGATCGAACCGGCCGCACAGGATATTGCCGCACATGCACTCAAGCTCAGGGTTGCCTGCACTGTCGCGCAGGAGTTCGCCGTTTTTGTCGTATGCGCAAAGGTGACTTTCCTTCTGCACAAACTCCGGTGGAAACCCGCGGGTCTCGTAATACGGATAGTCGTCCCCTTCGTGCAGGCGGATCCCGACAGCTTCACACCCTGACCAGTCTTGCAGGGAAGCAGTCAAGTCCGCGATACGTTCACGGAAATCACTCGGCGTGTTGACCAGTACAATCAGGCGCGCGGTCAACTCACGAGCTTCCTCCTGGAACTTGTGTTCGGTAATATCGCTCATTACTATGCGGCACAACGCAGTCCCGGTGGCGTCCTGCACGGCGGTCGCTTCAAGGTGCACGTAGAATATCGTTCCGTCTTTTTTCATCATCCGCAGTTCGAACGCCTGCGGTTCCCCTGTCGCGAAAAGCTGTTTGCGGCGCAGATAATAAATGTCCTGGTCATCTTTGAGGATGAACCGGGAGAATGACTTGTCCAGCGCGTCACGGGTCACGCCCAGCATGGCGGCGGCGGTAAGGTTAGTTTCCAGGATCGTTCCCTGCTCACTGATGGTAAAATAGCCCACCGGCGCCAGGTTGTAGAAATCATAATAACGCGCCCGTGCGACTTCCAGTTCCACCTGGGTCCGGCGCAACTCTTCGTTCTGCATTTCCAGTTCAATCTGATGCACATGCAGTTCGGTGATAATCTGTTGTGTGTTCGGAGAGATTGATTTCGGCAATGCGGGAGCTTTGCTCCGGGCAATCTCTTCCGCCCGTTTGCGCAGTTCGGCAGCATATTCAAGCCGGTTATTATCCTTGCCGTTCATAATGCACCCCGAATAAGAAGTTCCAAAGTTCGGTCCCGCGACTGCGGGTTCTAAAGTTCTAAGTGCTAAGTGCTAAGTGCTAAGTGCTAAGTGCTAAGTGCTAAGTGCTAAGTGCTAAGTGCTAAGTGCTAAGTGCTAAGTGCTAAGTGCTAAGTGCTAAGTGCTAAGTGCTAAGTGCTAAGTGCTAAGTGCTA
>CAIPAT010000150.1 GCA_903863035.1 uncultured Lentisphaeria bacterium | reverse complement strand
GGCGGTCTGCTGCATATTTGATCTTTAGAGAGACGCAAAGCGCCTGATGCAACGCTTCCCGGCGCAGTGAATAAATTAGTATATCCCGGAACTTGAGCTGAATTGGATCAGCTTTGTTCTGCGGGCATACTGCCGTGATGTCTGACGGGGAATTCTCCACCACCTGAAGGGGGCAGCCTTGTTCACATTGGGCAGGACAACCTAACATTCTGACGCGACGGCTTTCGACCCTCAAGTAATGTGTATAAAAAGTATTAAAACGATACCATCTCGCCAGACACTGCCACTCGCGCCATGCGGCTTCCTGTTCCGGCAGCTTCTCCAGATATTCCCATAAAATTCTATCTGTCATATTTCCCCCTCTCAAAAGTATTTGCTATGATAATTCCTCTAAAAATATCGTGGATAAAACATATTGCCGCAGTGCTTGAACACAGCTTAGTTTTTTTTCACTGTACCGTCATCGGTATTGTCGATTCTTTCGGCTTTAAGGTCGCGGAACAGCCAGCTAGAAAATTACAGTATAAAATAATTATGGTAACCTAAAATCTCAAAACCATCCAGCGGATTCGCCATCTGGCTCATGCTGAATTCATCGTCAAGTATGGCTTTGCCTAATTCTTTGGTGATTTTTGCGTATATTTTTTTATAGACGCCTTTAAAATAATCGTGATTTTTCTTATTGTGCCAGACATTGTAAGCATCGGCGATTTCACCGTTGTTGATGAAAGGGTAGCCGAAGGATTGATCGACCAGCAGCCACCCTTTGTCGGTCAATACTTCGACCACCACATGACCTCCGCCTTTACGCGCCCCGGCAAAAACAATGCGGGAAGGTATTCCAATAATCTGGGTCAACGCGCAAAGCAGTCTGGCCTGCTCATTGCACCAGCCATAGCCGCTGGCGATTAAATCTTCTTCGCTCAGGTTGCGATTATAGGCCAATCTATGCCCCATCGCCTTATGGTAATAGCCTGCCCACAGGACTTTTTCAGCAACGAATCCGGTCAACTTTTCAATTTTTTCCAGTTCACCGGTGATACCGCCAATTAAGTTCATCGCCAGTCCTTCAAGAACGGGGCGGCTTCCTGCGGTATAAATCAGCCGTCCGCTGGTATATTTATCGTAGATAAAATCCAGCGAAACATCCGCCAGCGAGATATAATTCAAGGCATGTTCCAGGTCAATTCCGCCGACTGCCGGCATGTAACGGGTATCAATAGTTCTCATAATATTTTTTCTCATTTGAAAGTTCAGAGCTATCTAATTTTATTACGATTTTTTAATAGAATGGTTCATTGCGCTTGCCTATGGCGCCCTGTATCCTGCTTCGCCGCCCATTGACTTCCACTTGCGATACACCAGCCATGCTGTCCAGGCGCCGGCCAGATAGAACGGAACCGCCCACAAAAACACATAGCGGTAATCTTTTACATAGTCGAAAAAGAGTCCGCACAAAGGCCCGATCAGTGCGGCGCCGATGGAAGATACCATCGCTCCAGCCGATCCGAATTGTCCGTACCGTTCGCGCGGGTAAAGATCAATCAGCCATTTCATGATTGCCAGCCCGGACAGGCATAAAGGTATGCTGCATAAAATGCTCCACAGCAACAGTGACCAGTAGTCATGAATCATGTAAAAACTGATCAATTTTAATACCGCGGAACCAAGCAGACCTGCAATCATTGATTTATGGCTGCCCCAGCGATCAAGCAGAATGCCCAGCGGATAAATGATAATCACACTGAATACTCCGATGTAAGCACTCATTTTGCCGATCTGGTCCAGCGTCAAACCCAGTTGGTCGCGGCTGAAAAAAATGCCGAACACATTGGAGGCGCCTGCCCAGATATTGAGTCCGTAAACCAGAAAAATCAGCAGATATAACGGATGCCCGAAACACTCGTCAGCGTAATTGCGGATGCCGCTCCACCAATGACCGCGTTCCTCTTTTTCATCAGGCGGCGGATATTCACCCTCTTTTACCCGCAGACACATCAGCGTAATGAAAAAGCCGTAGAATATCGCCATGCCGATGAAGATTTCATGCATGTGTGTTTTCGCCATACCGAAAATAAAGTAGTTGAAAGTAAGCCCGGCCAGCGTGCCGAATACCCGGAACAGTCCGTAAAAACGGCCGATGAATGCTGCAGGCACCACGTCCGCAATCAGATAATAATAAACTGAGGAGACGAACATGTTGAAAATCTGAAAAGCCGCTACAAGTACACCGGATATCAGCACGAGAGAAGTCACCGGACTGTATTTGAGCAATCCGGCAAACCAGCCGGCACCGCCCAGCGTCTGTGATATCTCCGGCGCGAATGGAATCAGCGCCAGCAAGATCACGACAAACGGCGTGGTCACCAGAATGAATGGCCGGCGTCGGCCCCAGCGGCTGCGGAACCGGTCGGACTTGTAACTGATAATGGGGTTGGCGACAGCATTGACCACCATGTAAATGCTGGATACGATAAATGCAATCGCCTGATTGCTGGCGCCGTTATCCCGCAGCATCATCGGCAGCAGCGACGGCATCACGCTTTCCATCAATGTATAGACGAAATCCCCCCAGAGCAGCCAGGCGAACAGCGTCACCAGGCTGGCCCGGCTGTAAACCAGCGTACCGACCCGAAAGCGTGATGGATCATGAATAGCAGTCATTTTAATATTGTAATTTTGTTTATGTTAACTGTTTTAAGAAAAATAATTTTTGCGGAACTTTGCGGTAAAAGCTCTTTAATCAAGTTTTAGCACGATATACGCATAAGGTTTATCAATTGATATGGTTAAACCTTCGGCGGGTACGGTCTCTGGTAATGATAAATCAATACTCGCTTCAATCAGCGAGATTTTTTTTCCGACTAAATAATCTGGTAATTTAATAGTGTCTTTAGCAACTTCTTTCTGATAATCAATATACACAATATAGGAATCTCCCTCCTTGTGATAGTAAACACCATTGGTGTTTGGATAAGTGGTGGGGTCAAAATATTGGCGATAGGCAATACAATGGAACTCTTTACCTGCCGGGATTAGCCCTAGTTTCTTATCAATCGCAGAGGGATAACTCTTTTGTGTGGTATGAATGTAAAGTGAGTTCTCGGTATTTTTCGAACGTTCATCCAGCTTGGATACTCCGTTTAAGGGTGAATACCCGAAGGCGTAACCTACCTTGGAGGTGATTTTGCCGTCAACTTTTTTGCCGATGATCTGGATACAGCGACTGGGTAGGTTTAATGGTTTTTTGACATTTTTCTCGCTGGCGTTAAAGGAGAGTCCGACCGGCAACGCCGGCATAAAATCCTGCCCTGCGCGAAAATCGTATTGAACTTTATTCTTTTCGAACGGCAAACTTTTGGGAACATAGCAGGTATAACTGTCAAACCAAGCACCTTTATTCAGTGGCGACGATTGGATGAATCCCATGTAGACAAGGTTGAAATTGCAATTGGCCTTGGAGCGGTATTCAATTATACAGCTGCCCATTGGCCCCAGGCGATATGTGATGTCATCGCTTAAAATTGAAGTAAGTTTATCGCTGGTAAAATTGGCCTCTTTCCCGGGATTGGCTTTGACTTCATTGAGCAAAGACACAGGGTTAATTATATCTGACTCCTCGCGGATATTCAGAAAATTGCAAAGGGTGGATACTTTATCGGGGAGCGGTGTTTCGCCATCGACAAGATACTGCAATTTTCTTATGCGGACAATTGGACGCAATTGCGCTGGATCATTCTTTTCAATTT
Source organism: uncultured Lentisphaeria bacterium (assembly GCA_903863035.1). GTDB lineage: Bacteria > Verrucomicrobiota > Lentisphaeria > Victivallales > Victivallaceae > CAIPAT01. The sequence goes on along the minus strand of CAIPAT010000150.1, from coordinate 4,941 downwards.
GGCAGACTTGTCCACTAACAGCATTTTTCAATTGTTTGCCACTAATCGTCGTGTTAAATTTCCAAATTTCCGAACTGCTTAAATTATCAGACAATATCCAGATATTAGTGGGGTTGAGTACTTTCATTACATAAAATTTATTATTGGCGCTATCAATCCACATACTGCCGACATCCTGGTTGCTAAAGTTGTAGCCTTTGGCCTCAAGGCTTCGCCCGTCCATTAACCCATGGTTCGCTCCTATGTAGGTATTATTAATAACCCATGGAGTGGAGTCGTCGCTGCAGCTGTGAATGCACACTGCATCAGGCGGAGTCATTTCGTTGTCGGGAGTTGTGGATGGAATCAATGTAGTCCAGGTAGAAAAATTTATCTGATCATTCTGTCCTTTTCCCATCATCATCACCACATCCTGTGTAGGCGAGAAATAACTTCTGATATAGACGGAATTGCCATCTTTGAATACCCGTACTTTTTCGGACGGGGTTTGGGCGTTAATCGTAACTTGCGCCGTTGCCAGCACCATAAGAATCACCATTAAATATTTGTTCAATAACATTGGAAACTCTCCTTATTTAATTAGTTTTTGAGAATCATATCTACTTCATTCAGCTGAACACATTTGAAATCTGAGTAAACAGAACCACCGTCTTCAAACAGCAGGCGCAGGTATCTTGCGTCTGCCCCAGCCGCATATTCATACGGCTTGCTATCGTAATCAGAGCCAGCCTTCGGAACATTGGAGGATTTACTTGTAACGGTTGTCCAGTTGGCACCGTCGTTGCTGACCTGTACAGTTACGCTGATGGGGAGAAATTGAAATTTTCCGGAAATGTTCCGGTATTGCATCTTTATTTTGTCCAGAGCCTTCTTGCGGCCAAGGTCTACCATCCACCACGAATTGACGTCCTCATCCTCATCGCAACACCATATAGTGCCGGATATACCATCCCATGCTTTTGACGCGTCAAAATCCCTTTCATATTGAGATGACGCTGATACGGTTTCTCCTTTTCCGTTTGTCTTTGGAATCACCTTTTTCCCAGGCGGTGTCTCAGTTGTTTCTATGATTTTGACTTCAGGCTGTCCGGTTCGGACAGGTATTTTGGCAAGGTTTTTCAACGCATCAGTGTCTCCTGTATTGAAATAGATTATCAAATACTGCGCAAATGATGGCAGTTTGCAGACGACCGCATCGTTTGTTTTCTCGATTGGCAGCTCATAGAGTCCGTCAAAATCAGGCGAAAGCATAAACGCATTACGGATGTCCTTTCCGGGTACTGTGATCTGGATTGGCTTCCCCTGGTCGGGAAGCAGCTTCTTTATATCAGGAAAGGTTATCCGGTTTCGTTTGGGCGACAATATGCCGGCGACCATACCGGTCATGTTGAGCAAATGCACCTGAATACCTTGCGCATTTTTGTATTTATGCGCATATGTTTCCACAACAACACCAGCGGGTAGGTTGTCCACGGACACGTTGCCCGGTGCCGCGTTTTTGACAATATTGCAGAATAATTCCGTCATCTTGGGATCGGGCGGGTCGTCTGCTGTCCGGGGTATCACCACGGTGCCGTTGTATTGCATTAAATGCAGTGCAGTTTCCGGATGTCCGGCAAAGTAAATCACTTTGCCTTTCCCGTAATTGTTCACAAGCAGGCCCGGCACATCAACATCATCCTCGTCCTTCATGTATCCGAGTACTTTCGATGAACCGGTCGCTTTTACAGCAATAAAATCATCATGGTGATTAATATCGCCACTGAAATTGCCTAAAAGAGGCTCTTTGTCTTTTATTGCCAGTGCGCTCCCCGCTTTTACGTGCCGGACATATTTGCAGCCAAACAGATCCGCCAGTGCGAAGTCCAGCCGCTTTTTGCCCCATTCATCATATAACGATGTCTCGGCAGATGCAATCAGTGTCCCTCCGTTTTTTACGAATTGCCTGATTCTGTCCGCTTCGGTATCGGAGATGAGGCCGACATTCATCATTATTATTGTTTTAGCTTTGTCGTTCAGCGGGGAGGACTGTATATCCTTGTCCACTATCGCCTTGTAGGGGATATGCGCCAGGGTCAGGGTGTTGCATATTGCAAAATAAGAGTTTTGCCGGTTGATCATGCCGCTGGGTGAACTGATAAGATTATTATTGCGTGCGGAGATGTACACAGCAACATCGGCGGAACTTTTCAATCCGCCAAGATAATTTTCGTGCTTCATCTCCCATCGAACAGGAGAACTCCAAGTTGCGGGATATTCTCTCCCATACTGGTGCGCCCCCTGCGATAAGCTTAACAGCCAGGTAAAGTACAGATGGGGATACTCATTAAAACCATCTATTAAAAAGATATTACCGTTTTTATTTTCACTGACCGCCCTTATTATTTTCATGTTGGCTATAAACAAGGGCCATTTCTTGACTTCATTCGGCTTATACCAGGCACCGACTTCCCAGCCGACAGCATTAGCAAAGTCAAAAACATCAATTGACGCACCATGCGTAGCCCAGGCTTGTTCAAAATACGGCATCGCGTAATAGATCAGCATAATCCCTTCAGGATTGCGAGATAAAAGAATTTCCCGTATTTTCTGACTCGCCTGCAGTCCATTGTTTACGCGCCAGGCGAGAAATGTTTTGTAGATTGGCGAATTCAGATCTCCGAACCAGGGCGTGCCGGCTTGTGGTAAATCTAAGCCGGTCTCTTTTTTGAACAATTGCCGGCACGATGAACACCCGCAGGTGTCATACATATTCAGTGTCTCATCCACCATCAGCCCGTCAGTACCGCTTTCTTTTATCAGATTGTCCAATCGCTGGTGGATCAGTTTTGCGAAATCTTTGTTGTTGAGACAGGCAAAGGCTATTCCCCAAATCTTCTTTTGTTTACCGTCTTTGGCACTGACGCTCATCCAGTCCGGATGCTCGGCGGCAAAATAATCAGCAACAGAGTTTGCGGTCAAATGAAGATATACTTTCATACCATACTTATGACCGGCCTCCACTATAATTTTTGTGTTGCGGACTAGATCCGGATACGGCAATGAACCTGTCTGGATATCGCTTAACGGCTGATGATCGGGGGAATCAACAAGGAGGTAGCGCTGACCCTCGGTCAATATTGCATTATAGCCAATATCGTGCAGTTCCTTGATTTTTTTTTCAGCTTCCTCTTTTGAGATGTTTGAATAGGTGAGGGTACACATGCGCAATGTATTTGGAACTTCTTGCGGGGATTGATTCGAATTGTAATCGTCCTGGGTTATCGGAGACGCAACAAATGGAAGAATATAGCTTTTTGGGGAAACCTTCACATCTTCAGAGACGGTCTTCTTTATTTCCACCGGTATTTTTTTGATGCTGATATTGTCAAACCAGGCAATGTCAGTTTCCGACTCCTGATTTTCCGCACCGAACAAAACCGTAAGTTGCGCAACACCTTCGGCAGGCACCTGCACTCTTGCAACAGCCTTGCTCCATTTACCGTCAAACGGTTTGTAAGTCTTTTTTGTTATTCCCGCATTCCAATTCCATTTTTTAGTCGCATCTTTCCAATAGACGGACATGAATGGTGTTCCTTGTCCTTTTTGTGTGCAAAGTGATTCGACCAAATACTTCTCACCTGGCAGAACGTCTATAGTATACTGATAGGCGATGCTGGAAACACCAGCAACCTTGACTGACTTCAGACTGTTATAGCCAACGCAGTCAGCAACACCGCAGATGCCTTTGTTGTCAACTTTCCAAAGATCATATCCTGCCGGCTTGCTACCTGCGGCATTATCTTCAAATCCGCTGTTTTTTACTAGATTACCGTCTACATCTTCGGCATGGATGGATGCCAAGGGAAGTAATATTGCTGACGCGATCGCGATAACGATTATACAAATAAATCTAGTTTCCATTTTCATGATGTTTTTATTATTACTCAGGCTGCTCATTTTCCGAGTAGCAGATATCTTGAAGGTGCTTCTTTTGAGAAGCTCATTTTTAGAGCGCTGTTTAAACATAAATAATTCTTTTTGTTTTGATGTCTTTAGTCGATTTTTAGCCCGATATACGCATAAGGTTTATTAACGGAAAAGGTTAATCCTTAATAACGGGCACGGTTTCTGGTAATGATAAATCATTTGAATTCCAGAATATACTCTGTGGATTTAAGGAACTGCTGTACTTGATTTGTCCTGTTTTGCGAGGAAACAGTCGTTTTCGACTACTTTGGCAGGCGTCAATGGTTGAACATGTCCATCGGCCATCCAATAATTTCCTTGTCCAGAATGTCGGACCGGAAGTAGATAAAGACAGCTTTTTGCAGGATATAACAAAACTTGCTGACTAGACGTGGCAAGAACACCATCCGGGTCTTTTGAATCTCCTGTTACAAGCGTCGTACTTGGCTGTGGGATTCTGTTGATTTTAGTACCCCAGCCGCGTTGCTTGTTGCTTGCACTATTGCCAAAGTATAGATAATTCCATCCATAACTTGTGCTATAGCCAATATAGGCACCAGTAAATTGCACATTTGAAGTTGGGCATTTCATGTATGGCATTGTTTTATCGCTAAAACTGGTATAATAAACTTTATGACCCAAATATGGGGTCAATGATTCGTACCAAAAGTAATCGTTGTTACTCCACCCCCATACAACTGCTCCAGGCATAATGTATCCAAAATTGTCATCGCTGTATGAAATAATAGAAAGCCCTAATTGTTTCACATTGCCAACGCATTTGATTGCTTTGCTCTTTTCTCTTGCTTTATTCAGCGCCGGCAGCAGCATTGAGGCCAAAATTGCGATGATGGCTATCACCACGAGGAGTTCGATTAAAGTAAAACCTCTAAGCATCAACGAGTTGCGACTTATCGGCTCTGCCTCATCGACCAAACCGTGCGTGCGGTTTTCCCTCACACGGCTTTCCCCCTGTTCTTCTTCGTTTAGCAT
>CAIPAT010000149.1 GCA_903863035.1 uncultured Lentisphaeria bacterium | reverse complement strand
GGCGGTCTGCTGCATATTTGATCTTTAGAGAGACGCAAAGCGCCTGATGCAACGCTTCCCGGCGCAGTGAATAAATTAGTATATCCCGGAACTTGAGCTGAATTGGATCAGCTTTGTTCTGCGGGCATACTGCCGTGATGTTGGATGGGGAATTCTCGATAACCTGACGCGGATAGCCCTGTTCACATGGTGAATGGCAATTCAGCCGCTTGACGCGGCGGCCCTCGACTTTCAGGTAATGTGTGTAAAAAGTGTTAAAACGATGCCAGCCCGTCAATCGACTATTCCACTCGCTCCAAGCCGCCTCCTGTTCCGGCAACTCCTCCAGATAGTTCCAGAAAACACGGTCTGCCATATTTTACTCCTCTTAAAATATTGGTTATGATAAATCATTCTTACATAGTATTCAATTTTTCCTGATTTTTCAAAATGCAAGATGAATGAAAATAGAATCGCCGCCGAATACGCATTTTAAAGACAGATTTAGCTAGAATTGCGGAAGCCAGGCCTTTGTAGCCTTTATCAGTTCAATACCCATCTTTCGGATATCCGACGGAGGTAAATGTGCACACAGCGGATCAAGCATGAGCGATTGCAGCGCAAGTTCTTTATCGCCTTTCAGCGCGGCTTCCAGCGTCATCTGCTGTACCCGGCAATGCGGTTCCACCAGCGGCAGCAGCCGTTCCGGCAACGCTCCGGCGGTAATCGGGCTGAAGCCGCTAGAATTAACCATGCCAAGAGTTTCGACGACAGCGCCGCGTGGCAGATTATCGATCTGTCCAATATTCGGCAGATTGACTACGTCAACAAACGGCTGGTTGGTGACGAAGGATTTCATGATGTCTACAGCGGTTTCGCGGCTCTTAATACCTGGTTTATTTTTACCTGTAGCGAAGTCCCGGGTCGCCTGCTGCGCCCGCGTCAGCCAGGCATAGCGGTTTTCTACAGAAGTCCGGACCAGCTTGAAGCGCTTTATCAATCTTTTGTCGGTCAGGTAAGCATTGAAGAATTCGCAGGTGTGGCGGTCGGCAACATAGGTCAGGTAGCCGTATTCCCTCAGCAGTTCATCGCAAAGCAGATGATTGGAGTGGGAAAACCCGGCAAGGTCGGTATCGCTTTGTGCAACCTTGTCCAGCGACTTGCCTGCGAGTTTACGCTGCAACATGGCATAGCCATCCTGGCCTTTGATTTTGAAGTCAATCACCCAGAAAAAATGATTGATGCCGCAGAAATTCATCGCAATATCTTTTTCATCCACCCCGAAAATGCTTTCAAGCATTCTTAAAGAGTCAAATACCCCGTGGCACAGTCCGACAGAGCGGAGCGAGGAAACTGCCGCAATTGCGCCGGTCAAGGCCGCCATCGGATTGGTGTAATTCAGAACTACTGCGCCAGGCGAGAGTTTTTCGATTTTCCTGACCATGTCCACGAACACCGGAACGTTGCGCAGTGTCCGGGACCAGCCGCCTGGGCCAACGGAGTCACCGACAGTATGATAAATGCCATACTTTTCCGGAATGGTCAGATCGTGCTGCATCATCTCCAGCCCGCCAGTGGAAATCGTAATCACCACAAAATCAGCCCCCTTAAAAGCCATATTTTCATCGGAGGTCGCGATAAACTTGAATTTGCGTTGAAACGTTGATGCAATTTTTTCGACAGCGCTTTTTACCTCTTTCGCCGCTTTAAGGTTGGGATCGAGCAATATAATCTCGCTCTTTTCCAGTTCCGGTGTCTGTATCAGGTCATTGAGCAGGCGCGGACACCAGTTATAACTGCCGCCGCCAACCATTACTATTTTGGAGCCATTCATTGAAGCCATATTATCACTCCTTAATTATGTGATGTTTATGATAAATCATTGTCTTATCACTGACGTATATTACCTCAGTGTTTGAATACCTCTTTTATTTTTTTACTGTTCCGTCGTCAGTATTATCGACCCTTTCGGCCTTGAGGTCTCGGAACATCCGATAGGCGTCGCGTACACCTCCGCAGAAGATCCAAGTGGTACAGACAATACCGAGAATCAGGCTGACCCACCAGATTTTGGCCCACCAGACCCATGACCACCATGCGTCAGAAAATTTGTAAAACAGATTTATAACGGTTACGACCACGAAGAATCCCCACCATCCCATGGTCAACCATAATGATCCCCAAAATAAAAACCGTTCAAACTTAGAAAATTCTTTGGAGACGCCGATAAGTTCGCCGAAAGTTTTTCGTTTGGCTTTAAGTGCGTCTTTAGCTTCAACCACGTCATCTTTGACGGCGTATTTGCCGCAATGCAGCATTTTGTCCATGTCAAACACGTGTTTCGGGCCGAGCAGCGACACCAGGACGTAGCTCAAGGAAGCCGCGATCATCGCATAAAAATATATCTCCTGTCCATTTAGCGGAAAACGCGCCTTATGCGTAATAACCCACTGCCAGTCCGGCCATAAACTTAGCAGAACCGGAGCCATCATCGTCGCCCAGTAATTCTGGATAAGCATGCCGCCGAACGCCATAATTGTGCCGAGAATCAACGCGGTCCAGGCGGCTTCGGTCGTGCCGCGCTTCCAGTACAGTCCGCCGATAATCACCGCCCCGGCGCCGCCAAGGTAAATCGCGCCGGTCAAAGCGAAAAACATGTAGATATAATCTTTAAGCTGGAACAGCATGCTGAAAGTGAATCCGAACAGAGCAACGCTGATAATCGATACTCGAAGCCAGAGCAGATGCCGTTTGGGCTCCAGCGGTTTGTTGCGGATCGGCATCAGGACGTCCTGCACTAAAATAGTTCCCCAGGAATGCAGATAGCTGTTGTCGCAGCCGATAGCACTGGCAACGATGACTGCGGCAAAAAGGCCCATCATTCCCACCGGCAGCACATTGGACAGGAACAGCGGCACAATCATCTGCTTCTGAAGTTGCGGATCGGCAATAGCCGCAATCTGAGCATGAATCGGCACAGCCATTTCGGCGAATTTCGGCAGATGCAGCACGGCATAGGCGGCGAGTGGAATCATCAGTCCGCACAACCCGGCCGCGATGCTGCGCCAGGAGCCGATAATCCCAGCCATCTGTGCTTCGTGCGGAGTTTTGGCCGCTGCGTTAAACCCGGAATTGCCCTGCCATGACCTGGCGTTATAGATCATACCAAACACCCCGATTAGAAAAAACCAGATATTGAAATCCTCCACTTCGCCAGCCTTAAACGGATTAATCATGGACTTGCTTTCCGGTGCAATCAACAGTCCGGCAATGATATCGTTCCACTCAAATTTATACATAAGGAAACACAGGATAATCGTGAAAATCAGCATCAGCAGAATCCCCTGGTAAAAATCGGCAATCATGATGCTGATCTGGCCGCCGGTGCAGGCAATGTACAAAGCAATACTAAGATATGCCGCCATAATCAGCGGCAAGGCCGGCATCTCAAAACTCCAGAGATGAAAATGCTCAGGCAATCCGAAAAAATAGATAATGGCGCGAGCGGAAATTAGCGGAAAAATACCGTAATTAAACACGCCAGAAACCCAGCAGAGAAAACCGGCGAAGTACCGGAACTGGCGGCTGTAGCGTATTTCAAAAAATTGCGCCAGCGTCAGTGCGCGGGTCTGCCGGAAACGGTAAATGATAAATCCGGAAATACCGAGGATAAGCCCGATCGGCATTCCGATCATGCCCCACCATACGCTCGACAAACCGGCATTATACAACGCTTCCCAGCCCGCGATGATCGAGATTGCACCGCTTAATCCCCCGGAAACGGTCAGCATATATCTGCCGGCCAGCCGGTTTGCCGCCAGAAAGTCAGCCACGCTGCGCATATATATTTTAGCATAAGCTGTAATTCCGATGAGTGACCCCAGCAGCAGGACTATTATCGTCCAGTCAATCCAGTGCATTTTCATTGATAAGTATTTTCCTCCAGTTGATTTTGGGATAAATTAAAGAACCTCTTGCAGTCCATTTTAATCCGGTCGCATGCGGTTGGGTGTTTCGGACGGACTCACGTAGGATTCACTGGCCGGAGATTCATTGAGATGGAGACCTGATCCAAAACGATTAATTTTACACAATAAAAATTAAACTTTTCCGTTTTTTGAACCAGTTTACCAAACCGCTATCTGATGTTTGATTGAAGACCGCCATTGGGAAGGATAATTTATGCCAATGATTCTTCCCGATACTCTGTGACCCGTCTTAGCTGGCAGGCTTTTTATCTTTCTCACCCACAGGGGTTATGGTAGACTTTTTCACTGGCCAATTCTGTTTGTGTTTTTACCTGGCAAGTGTCTGATTCTTCCCATAATTTTGGACTATAGCTTAATTTAAGCAGTTGCACCGTCGAATCGGCATTACACTCTATCTCAATTATATTACCGTTACAAACAACTGGCACTTGTTCAAGATCATGTTGTTCATCAAGCGTGAAAAGTTCGCAGCGTTCCGGTTCGGTATCAAGTTCTAGCGTAATTTTACCGCCGCCGCTTCTGAAGCTGGAAAGCAATATTGCCGCGCCTGACTCATTTTTACCCGCAAGCACATACACATTTGCGTTGTCGGATTCCGCTTTTACCCGGTCCGCATAGCGCACGATCTCGCCGAAAGCTTTCAGCCCGTAATAGCATTTCGTCGGTATGCCATACTTATCAAAAATACCGTAACAACTTCCGAAATTTGTTGTCACAGTGTAAAAACAGCTCATATCGAGGAGGGTGTCCTGCCATGCGCTCAAAAGGGCGGAACTGTACACCCCAGACTCCAGACTGGGAAAGCCTTCGTAAATCAGCTTGCTCAGCGCCTTGTCCGCTCGCCAGTTGCCTGGCGGGACCGGATAAGTCTGCGTATGGTGCCATTCGTTGAGATGCAACTCAGTATTGGGATATCCCGCTTCGATTGCCCAGTTTTTGACGATTTGAATTTGCTCAACATTCTCTTTAATGGTTGCACCATAGCTGTGCCAGGAGTAGAAATCAACCGGAGCCTTGGACTTGGCGCAGGCGGCGAAAAACTGCTGAGTTTTCACCTTGTAGCAAGTATGAGACGGTCCGCCGAATTTGAGATGCGGGAAACGCTTTTTAAGTTCCGTTGCAACTTTTACATAGAATTCAAGATACTCTTCATAAGAACCTCCCCAGTTCGGCTTGTCGCCGTCTGGAGTAATCCCTTCCGGTTCGTTCCAGATTTCCCAATATTCTATTTTGAATTGAAATCCTTTCGCCCAGCTCTCAGTATAGTGCAGAATAATATGCGAACAGATGTCGATCCATTTGTTGAAATCTTCAGGTGGAAAACTGAAATATTTATTGACGCCCCATTCAATACTCTCGCCGAGACGGTAGATGATGCCGGTTCCCAGTTCAATACAGTTTTTAATGTAATCATCGGTCTGTTTAAAATAATAATTCCGTGGATCGGAGGCGTCGGCGTGAAAATTGGCAAAGATATGATGGACATCGACCAGGCGCATGCCGGGGTTATCATACGGAGCATCGTGAAGCCGCGTCAGCGGAAGATTCAATGCCTGAAATTCCTTGCGAATATTCAGCCCCGCCTTTTCAAGCGCGATCGGGGGCGCGAGGCTCCCGCCGTTGATCTTTTTTATCCTGCCCGCTTTTTCTTTGATATACACTTTTACATTTGCATCGCTCATCTTGGCAACTCCTTGTTTTAGGTTCCTGTATTTTTGGCAATCTCTACCAATGCGACGATATTTTCCGGCGGAACATCTGGAGATACAGAACAGGCGGAACTGAGTATATACCCATTTGCTTTTTGACCTATGGCTATTCGTTCTTTTGCTATCTTTCTCACTTCTTCTGGTGATTTAGTCAATTCATTTACAGAATCAAGATTCCCTTTTATAAAACATCTGCTTCCTATTCTGTCTACTGCGTCACTAAGGGAAACCGTCCCAAGCGGTTCAGGGTCCAGACATTCCAAACCATCAGCACCGCTTTCAAGCATTAACTCAAGGCGGTCGCCAATGGCCCCGCAAGTATGGATGTAGCATGGAATCCCGAAATCCCTATGAACTGTATCTATGATGACTTTTTCATAAGGCAGTACAAGTTCCTCATACATGTCGGCGGATATAAAACCCGCTCCGGCAAATGGAGAACTGAGTTTCAAGGCATCAATTCCCTTGCGACACTGTTCTATCGCATATACTAGACAATTTTGATTGATTCTGCTTATTATTTCCTTGGATTTTCCTTTGTCATCCATTATTGCAATCAAACCGGCTTCAAAAGAACCGAATGTCAGAAGAAATGACTCGAAGCTTGTGCCTATTTCTCCATGTATTGACAAAGTATACTTTTTCCTGGCAAGCACAATATCAAGAATATTGCCAAACCATGACCATGATTCATAAGCGGATGAAATAAGATGAATTTCATCTGGGGAAACCTGAGATATATCCCGGCAAGAAACCGGGAACTCATTCAGCAAACGCGGATAATCATTGGATGGACAAATATATTGTCTCCCGTCATCAAAGGTTATCAATCTGCCTTCATGAGTATTTTTCTGATGCACAGCCTTTTTGTACTGATCGGGATCCATTCCGTACCACCGGTTAACAAGAATCCCGTCAAATCCATATTTTTCGGCCATAAGGATATACCCTTCTGCGAATCCTTCCGGCGTAAACCAATATTCCAACGCCTCCAATCCTGCATTCTTAAAGATATGCCCCAGAGACAATTGGCACATTACAGGTATACGATCCACGGATTTACCTGACATTGCGGAAATCATTCGCTCTTTAGAATTCATAGTGCCTGTCATGCTAAATTATCCTTCGCCTATCTTTATTCTTCTCCTTTATTTTGGTGAATGGAAATATCATCGAACCAAACGTTGCCTTTACCAATAAATCTTAGTAGTAACGATGCTGATTTAGCAGATTTTGGAACCGAAAATACATATTTAAATTCATGCCACTTACCATCGTTTTCGCGTGGCAAACACGCATCAGCCCTTCCTAGCTCTTTTCCATTTTCATCTTTAAAGTATAATGTTATAAAAGGGTCTTTGGTCATCTCTTTTGTCATATACCATAAACTTATTGTATACTTTCCACCATTAATAGGCATTCCTGACTGCCACCATTTTATGTCAGTATTTTCGATTTGAGTGTCAGAAGATATCTCGGCGCTATACTTGCCGCTATGTTTATTAATAGTATCTCGGCGACATCCCGCATCTCCCTTCCAAGTCTCGGTATTAGTACCATCTCCTTCCTCGAAACCTGAGTCAGAAATAATATTTTCAGAAATAACTTTTTCATCTGCATTCAAGGTAAATGAGATACTTGATAATAAAAGAACACTAACCCCGATAATTCCGCTAACAGATATTAACTTTTTCATTCTATTCTCCTCATGTAATATTCTAAAGCAAATGCAATAGTTGTTAACTTTTTGAAAAAAAATCATTTTCCCATTTTTTTTAATTCAAAACGTTCATCATTAATACCATGATCCCCCTTTGTTTATTATTATTATGATATTCTTTTACGAATCATTTTTCTCATATAACTCTCGTTAGTAGTTAACAGTCAATGGGTAATTCAGTTGCAAAACGATGTTTTCCAGAACGCAGTTCATGCCTGCAGGAATCTGGCATGAATACCGTAGCTAAGGTGCCAGGCGGAATCTCTAGCTCCAGAGTAAAAACTCTGCCGGACAATTTCCACGCTGATACGATTTTCCCCGATGGGGAGAAATACTCGGCTTCGACCCATTCCAAGCCGAATACTGGATTAGGCCTGATAATGATATGTGTGAATCCGGGGTTTTTCGGGTCCGGCACAATTCCCGCAAGATACTGGAACATCCATGCGCTTATATCACCGAACATGATGTGATTTTTTGATGAAGTCCCTGTCCAGTGTTCCCAAAGCGTCGTCGCTCCTTTTTTTATCCAGTATCCCCAGCCCGGATATTCATCCTGGGTGATTATGCGGAACGCCAGATCGGCGTGGCCGTTGTCGGACAGCACGCGCGGAATGTATTTCGCCCCGAGTATTCCGAAATCTGCCTTGCAACCGTTTGCAAGGACAAGCGATGCCAGTTTCGACACGGCTGCGGCCTTCTCCGAATCCTCGCAGAGTCCCCAGTACAGCGAGGCCCCGATTGAAGTCATTTCTCCGTTCGCGTAAACACCGGCACCGCGATAATATTTTTTGTTGAATGCCACTTTAATTTCCCGCGCAAGTTCAGCATATATATGTTTGTCCTCTTCCCTGCCCAGCAGGCCTGCGAACTTTGAGAACATTACGACACAGCCGTAATAACAGCCGGTTGACGTTAACCCTGCCGGAGCCATTTTATCCCAATCCGGCGGGCACCAGTCGCCAAGACCGAAATCTACGGTATGGTTTTCGCTCATCATCGCGCAGAAATCAAGATATGAGCGCATTAGATCGTAATTTTTTACGATGCACTCCTTGTCGCCGGTGAAAAGATAAATGTTGTAAGGAATGACAAAAAGCGCACTGTCCCAGGCGGGGCCGGCAGTATAATTCCAGCCTGCATTCGGAATTATTGCTGGAAGTTGTCCGCTTGGACGCTGAGCGTCCCGGAATGAATCAATCCACTGCTTGTATGAGCTTGTGCTATCAAAATTGAAAAGTCCGGTTTCGACCGCAAGCTGTGCATCCCCGGTCCAGGCGTTTTTTTCCCGGTGCGGGCAATCGGTCGGAATGCCGGTGAAGTTCGACAAATAGCTTCGACGCGTACAGTCCTGGAGCCGGTTCAGCATTTCTGAAGAGCAGGTGAATTGCCCGACTGATTTGAAGTCTGAATTTACCAGACGAGCCTCAAGTTTTATAATTTCCACATCGCCGGCAGCGATGACATGCACATATTGAAATCCGTGGTAAGTGAAACGCGGTTCCCAGACTTCGATCCCGTCTCCCTTGAGGATGTATTTATCAGTTTGAAAATCTCCGCCTTTGATGAATTTATCCTGATTATATGTGCTGAGTTCGCCGTCGTCGGTAAGGCGTTCCGCGTATCTTAGCGTAACTTGCGAACCCGCTTTACCTTTAACGGCAATCCTGACGTGTCCGGTAATGTTTACGCCTGTGTCATACACGTCGAATATGTTTATTTTTTTCATTTCAATGGTCTGCGTAATGCGGCACGGAGCAGCGGTCTGCTCTTCGAGGATGCCGCCCGGCGGGGAGACAATGGCGGCATGGTTCCATGCCGAATCATCATACGCAAGCGAGAGCCAGTCGCCGGGCTCCAGTCTCGCGTCATAGTGTTCGCCGTTGCGGAGTCCGTCGAATACGATGGGGCCTTCGGAAACTTTCCATGTGCTATCGCTGAACAGGAGTTCTTCGTTTTCCGATCTTATCTCCAGAAGCAGCTTCGGATAATCGCGCCAGGCGGCGTTCTGAAACTTCCAGACTTCCGGCGTGTGGCAGTTGTACCAGCCGTTGCCGAGTATCACGCCGATGACGTTTTCGCCTTCTTTAAGATAATCGGATATGTCATGGACAACATAACGGACACGACGGTCGTACTGCGTGACGATCGGGTCAAGAACATTTTCGGAGACTTTCCTGCCGTTGATAAACAATTCATAATAACCCAGACCGCAAACAGCGACCTTCATTCCGGCAGGATTGACACATTGGAAAACTTTCCGGAAATAAGGTGCGGGCAAAACCTCCTGGTCAACTCTCCAGATACTTTTCCCTTTCCGTCCGATCCATTTTGAACTATGATCTGAAAAAAAATCCATTTAATTAATCCCCTAATTCTCTCACACAAGTCAATTGTAAAAACATTATCTGTTTTTACCTTAACATTTCCATGGACAGGTTTCAATTTTTCAGTAAAGGTATATTTTGACGCCGAGAGACGGCATGGTTTCTTCCAATTGCTTATTAGATACTTTAACGTTGTGTTTTGCGTCAAACAGCAATTCGACCCGCCCATTCCGGTATTCCGGCAGAGAAAACACGCAACGCTTTGCTTTTGCTTCAGGATTTACCGTAATCAGGTAGTTTTTCTCATTTACGGTTTTGAAGAGATATCGAATGCCGTTTTTATCGAGTCCGCTGATTACCGGTTGCACAGGGGTTGGAGCAATGAGGAAATCTTTCAGGATATTGATTTGCAGTACCAAATCCTGAATATATGACTGTAACTCCATGCTCTTGTTTAGCGAAAACATGAGATCAGGATCGCTCCAGGAGTAGAACGCAAAGGCTTTCATGCCCTGTACAATGCACAGATAGGTTTCCGCCTTTACTTCCTCATAAGTTGGAGCGCGATTGCCCGGCGAACTATAGGTTTGCAGACATGACAGCAACGGCTTGACGATCTGCCCCTGCGCTGCCTTAATGGCCTTATTGTTTTCAGCAATTACGCTTAGAGTGGCATCCGGAAATGGATAGGCATCATATGACGCCAGATCGGTGGTTGCGCTGTATTCACTGAATTTATTGGGCATGCACAGATTTACCCAGATCAGATGGTTGGGGTCGATCTGCCGGATAATATTCCTGGCTCGCATAACTTCTTCAACAGTAATACCCTGTCCATCCGGTTCATCGCACAAGGACCAGCCGATCAAACCAGGATGCTCTTTCAAACGGGTTACCGCTTCTACCAGTTCCTTATCTTTCCATTTTTTTGCTTTACGATCCAAGGTCAATTCACTATATAACCCTGCCCAGGCATATTGGCCGGATTGCCAAGCAATATCAACATTGCGGTAAAATCCGTCGATGCTGCTACCACCCCCTACCTGCGCTGTATTCGCTCCGAACATTGTCGGCAAGGTCCACGGAGCATGATAATAGAAAAACATTATCACAGGTTTACCGTTGACCAGAATATTGCCATGTTTGTCGGACGACGATGTTTGCACTGGCTCGAGTTGCGGGGTATCCGCAATTCCGGAATTAATAATGATTGTTTTGCTTTCTTTTTCCAGTACTTTACCGGCATTCATCAATGATGCTGTCAAGATATAACGGCCAGGCGGCCAGGCATTCAAGCTCAGCGGCACCGTCAAGATGTTCTGATTCTTTGCCGACGTGAAAGTTTTCTGCCAGACCGGATCTCCGTTAGCTTCGTTAAACAGTTCCACGTTGACATTGCAGTCGTCATTATTTCCGTTAAATGTCAGATTCAAGGGAATGTCTGCCGGATTAATTTTTACGAATTGCTTTTTGTTGTAGTCAAACAATTCCTGTTGTGATTCTCTGAAGATGACGGCGGAGGTCAGCGGGTGTAAGGTCATGCGCTGGACGATCTCTTTTGTCCGCACCAAGGCGATGTCGTCCCAGTACACTTCTCCATCGGGAACGGATTCCCCAACCCTGAAATATACCGCAAGCGCATCGGTTCCTTCGGGGGTTTTAAAGGTTGTCGAGTACCTGGTCCACCCGGGAATATTGTTGCCGACGGCTTTCCACTTGTAGCTATTGGTTTCTGGTTTGCCATTTACGGATTTAATGCAACGGATTCCCAGGAACACATCCCCGGTTGTCACTGTATTACGGTTCCACGCTGACAGCTCAAACGTTTCTCCTGCTTTGCAGGGAATATACGGTGGCTGCGATTGAACACAATTCCAGATGGCTCCCGGGTTATAAAATTGCTGAAGACAGGCAGTTCCAGAATGCGGATTTTGACTGACTATGCTGTAATCTCCGTTAAAGCCCTGTTTGCCTTTCTCAAAATCAAAATTTCCCGGTGTTGCAGCGTCTTCCGCATCCGGGGATGCCAGACCAGTTCCAGCAAAAGCTATCATTAAGATACAAAAGGTAAAAATAATACTCTGTTTAATACATTTCATCCACTTTTACTCCGTTTTTATTTTAAAATCAACAAGTTATACTTATTATATGCATGGATATTAAGATAATATCTAAGTTCAATAAGGATACATTGTCTGCCGCCAAGGGATCCATTTGCAGTACATCACCCGAAAATTAGGATCAAGTATAGCATCCGTAGTCATCGTGCCTTTCCAATTTTCAGCGCGGCCATCCATAAAGACGATATTGGCACCTATCTTCGATGGAACATATAAATATGGAGTGGTGGGCAGCGTTTCAGCACTAAAGCCTTGTGGATGCCGGTATGCTATGCGATCATGGTTAGTTTCCTGCGCGGAAGTAGCGCCAGCGGCGGGGTTGCTTGGATATGCGCCGTCAAACAGCATGAACATTCTAAACGGTCGTTTGACCTTGGTAACTTTCACTCCATATCCGGACGGTTTTAAGTCATCAGTACCATTGGCACCCATGCCGGTAATATGGGCATTGGTAATATAATTTAAACCGCTACTGCCGACGAGATCTGGATATCCCGGATACATGGCAGTCACAGCAGATGGACATTGGAACAGGCTAATCTTAGTATTCTGGAATTTTATTGGACTTTGCAGAGGAATCCCGGCATATGGGGCGATCAAATGAGTGAAAAAAGGGCCAACATTTCCTGAACCAGCTCTCGGAACATAATCATAATCACCCATATACCCACAGAACCCCAAGCCTAGTTGCTTCAGATTGCTCAGGCACGCTACAGAACGCGCCTTTCCTCTAGCTTTATTGAGCGCAGGCAGCAGCATACTGGCGAGGATGGCGATGATCGCGATCACCACCAGGAGTTCGATGAGTGTAAAATTTTTACTGCATTTGCAAGTCCGGTTATGGCTTATTGTCCCGGTACGGCCTTCATAGATTCGGTTGCTCATGATTCGGTTGCTCCTTTTATTAATTTGATTATCATATTCAAACTATATCATACATAGAGAGTTTCGCTACTGCAAGTTATTCAAGTCATGCAATGACTCATTGTTACGGGGCGTTTTTCATTAATTGTGTTGTTCATAATACTATTGTTCCTTCTGTTAAGTTTGTTGTATTTTTCAAAAACCATATCTATATATAAAGTTCCTGTCCAGCCGTAGTCGTGAAATGCCTGAAAGAATGTATTCGGCTGATTTTGACCTTTCCGCAACAAATCCGGTGGCTCCACTACCATGCGGTCATCGAAGAATTCGAATAATGTGCCGAACTTCAAATATGTACGTTCAATCTCCAGCATCGTTTTATCCATCAGCGACTGCGCTTCTGACTTATAGCCATAGCGGCGCAGTCCGCGGACAATTAAGTAGTTAATATTTATCCATACCGGACCGCGCCACATATCTTTAGAATAATGCTCAGCACAGCAATTTGCAACTGAGGGGATTGTTAAAGGCGTTCCGAAAGTGTACGGATTGTTTAAATGCCTGACCAGCGCCGCCGCCTGCTCCGGAGACGGCGCACCGGAGATCAGCGGAATAAATCCGGATAATGCCATTACCGTAGATTTCCGGTTTACAGTCACATCATAATCATAATAAAATTCTTTGTCATTGTCCCATAATCTGTAATTAATCAGGCGGTTGATCCGGGTGTGCTGTTCACGCCAGTATGCGGCCTCTTCCGGCTTGCCTAATTCCAGTGCGAATTCCGCCATGATTTCGCATTCGGAAGCAATAAATCCGTTAAAGTCCGGCGCATCCAGTTGCGTTGCCGAATCAAACCGCGGTGAATTATCCATCCCGCTCTCGCCGCTGCGGCAGTTTTCATATTCTTCAATATGCCATTCAAGCAGGCCCGCGCCGTCGGTGTCACGATGCTTCAAGTCCCATCGGATATATCCGGACAAATACGGATAACAATGCTCCAGCCATTCCCGGTCCGGTTCAGTTTCCTGCAACAGTTTGACGCCAAGCGCCAAAACCGGCGGCTGGGTCATAGCCTCAACGCTGTCCGGCGATGCCGCCAGAGGAATAAAACCATCATGCCGGGCGCATTCCAGAATGGAACTGATAGTTTCCCTGGCCAGTTTTATATCCAGATGGCGTAATCCGATGGAATGAAATACCGTATCCCACAGCCACATTTTCCGATGCGGCCAGCGGTCGGGGGTAGTCCAGTGATATTTGATTAAACCTTCCGGCGAACAAATCTGTGTTTTCAGTTGAGAAAATGCTTTATACAATGTCTTTTCCGCAGCTTCAGGCAAATTTTCAGGACACGGAAAACTCCGCAGTTCACGCTGCCGTGCCGCAATTAATTCCTTGACCGGCAATTGCAAATGCGCCGGGTTGAAAAATTGACTGACCCCGATTAAAGTGCGGTTGCCAGATTGAAGAACGGTTAACGGCAAACCCGGTTCTATACGGACATGGCCTTCCATCAGCAGGTGCCAGGCGTCAACGAGTACACCGCAGGCTGAACGAAGCTGGAAGAAGTCACCTGCCAGCATCAATCCGGGATCATGTAAATCAGAGGGTTCAACATGAATCCGGCCACCGGCTTCCGGCAGCTTGATTTCAAACCCGGCCCAGTCAAAGGCAGTACGCAACACCAGCCCGTGGTCGAAGTCGGTTTGTCCGTTCAAGCCGGAATATGCAATTATTTGCCCCGGCCCCCAGATATTAAGAATGTGCCTAGTCATCATCCTGCCCCTGCTTATTGTTTATATATATTATAAATCAAAATTACTCTTGACGCAATAGAGCAATAGAGTTAAAATATATGATATTAATCATAAAATATTATAATTTTAATAACATGGAGAAAAAACGAATGCCAATACCATTACCTCCCAAAAAAGTTTCAGTTACCAGCCGGGACGGTATTTCCAAGCTATGGCACACTCCGGTTAATCAATACTATACGCGTGAATATTACATTGATACCAGGCCGGATCTGGCTCAAGCTTTGCCGCTTTGGCTGGATTTTGCCCATGAGGAACATTGCTATAAGAATTATTACCGCAAGCGTGAATTTTCCGAACTTTTTTCAATTGAACTGGTATTGGAAGGCTCCATGTATTTTAAACAGCGCGACCACGAATACAGGGTTACGCAGGGAGAAGTGTTTCTTATACTGCCGGATCAGAATATGGAACTGGCTATCGGCCCGGAGAATCATTGCCGCCGGTTAGCCTGCTGCTTCAGTGGGCATTCTCTCGGAAGCTTGCTCGACAGCACCGGCCTGGTTGAACAGGATGTGGTGAGTCCGCGTGATTTCAAACTATTCGAAGCGCTGATGCGTAAATGCATCAATGAACTCCGGGATAAATCCCCCGGATTCCGGCAGCGGGCGTCTGTCACCGGCTATGAAATCATGCTGGAGCTGGGAGCCAGTGTTGAACATTTCGATAAATCTGTTTTATTGATCAAAGCAGTGGATTTGCTGGAACACCATCTGTCGCAAAAGATAACTTTGCCAAAATTAGCAACAGCGCTGGGATCAAATCCTACTTCATTATTTCTGGCATTTCATAAAAAATTCGGCATGTCACCAATCAATTATTTCATCAAGCTTAAAATGGAGGCCGCAAAATCCCTGCTGTTAAATACTTCATTGCCAATTCATGATATAGCCGAACGCACCGGCTACTCCAATCAACTGTATTTTTCCGGAGAATTTCGCAAACGGGTCGGTATTTCTCCGCGCGATTTCCGCAAACGGAATGGCATGATTCAAGGGATTGTTTGATCTTTCTTAGATCAATTATCCCTGCCATTGCAGAGGCTTTTGGCTTCATCTCAAAGAATCCCACGATCCGCCCGTCAGATTGTAATGTATTCATGGCAAAATTTAGTCCGTTTATCCAATGCTTTGAATTCCAAGTATTGAGCAGAGTGCTTCCAGTCTGATGCGGTTGTCGCCGTAGGAAATTATGTAATGCTGGGCCATGACGTTCTGGATGAAGTCTTCGACCGGAGCATCGAACACGATTTCCAGACTCGGCAGCTGCGGGGCGGGCGGTGCCCAGCCGGCCTCTTCCCATTTCACCGGAGTGCGGGCAGTGCCGGTCATAATATGCATAGTGTATTCGCTGCCGGAATAACCCAGGCGGCAGATCGTCACTTTACCGGTCTTCAGCTTGGAAACATTCAACAGTCCTTCGCCGAAATCGCCGAAAGCATTGGGCATGACAGTTACTTTACCGTCAACGATTGCCGCTGGCACATAGTCGGGAACGCCCATCAGTGCGCCATCGGTCATGAATTCATAGAATTCCAGATAAGCGGCAGTCTGTCCGGTGAGGTATTTGACGATAAGTTCGGTCACCGCCCCCATGCTGTCATTTTCCGGCACTGAACAGATATCCAGTTCATCATGCAGCAGCGTCAGGCTGCCGGCAGGAGCGAACTTCATTAGTTTTTTAACGCCGTCAACATCGTTGAAAGAAAATCCCTGATAGTTGCGTTCCTGGATTTTCGCCTTAAACGCCAGAAACAACCGTACAGAGTTTTCTATTGTGCCGGGGCGGGGTTCTTTTACGAATTTCCACCGTTTTTTCAGCGCGGCGGCGATCTTCTTTATTTCCTTATCATCCACTTTCTCCATCAGCTGCGCAATTTCCAGCAACTCGAAGTGTTCGATTTCCGGTCCGATTCTGCCTTTGAGTGAAACTCCGTCATAAAGCGTTCCATACAGCCGCATGTCGCGATAGCCGGCCATGCCGATCCGGGCGGTTTTCAGCAATGATACGGCGCGGGCTGCTTCTGCGTAAGTTATGACCTCAGCAATCTGCGGTTGCTGGCCGCGATATGTGACCACATATTTGAATTTATACCCCATATCTGCCATCGGCTTGCGCAAGGCAGTAGTTCCGGCCTGGTCGGCGGTGGTGACAAAGCGGTCGCCGTCCTGCCAGCCGGTCAGTCCCCATAGAATCATCGGCTTGTGCTTGAAGTGTTCAATCACGCTTAACACCGCCCAGGATGGAATCCAGCCGGCGACGCAAATAATCAGCAAGTCGAAGTCTCCCCCTGTCTGCAGTTCACGAACGGCGCGGACGGCGTTTCCACCTTCCGGATCATCACTGACTGAAGCGGTCTTAATGAGTTCAATGCCCCGCTGTTCCAGCATTTTCGCGGCGGCTGCACAGCGCTTGACAATAAATTCTTTCGGGGTGTTTACTTCTCCGAACCCGACAAACCCGGCTTTGATTTTTCTTATTTCATTCATGGTAATGTTTCCTGTATCATAAGTTTTAAGTTTTAGCTTTTAAATTTTAACTTGACCGGCTTCGCCGGGACTTTATAACCCATTCTCGCACAAAGGCATCCCGCAGTCGCGGGACTAACCTGAGAGTTAGCAAGGCACAAAGAACAGCCTGTTTTCACCACAGAGGACACGGAGAATACAGTTTTTATCCACGAATAGCACTAATTGGCACTAATAAAGCAGAAACGCTTGCTGTGAGTTTGATTTTGTGCCGCAAAATCAAATTCACAGCAAAATATTCATTCGTGTTCATTCGTGTAATTAGTGGACAACCGTTCCCCGGTTTTTCTTATCCTGCATATCCTGTCCATCCCTGTTAAAATACAAATTTCTATACGAACAAGTTATATTCCAGTTTTTAGCTTCCAGCTTCTGCCTTTTGAGCCAGTTTCGGCGAAACTGGCCTACTTGGCTTCCTGCTTTTATATTTTTACTTGGATATTGGATATTCCTTGTTGGATATTGGATATTCTCCCCGGCTGTTAATTCTGTCTCCTGACCGATTTTAATTCCTTAAATCCCGGTTGTGACGGAGCACAACCCTCCAGTAATACCGTCTTCTGCCTTCTGGTTCCAGGCTGTTCCACTTGGACATTGGATATTCAGTTCTAAAGTTTTCACCATTCACCAGTTACCATTCACCATTCACCATTCACCATTTACCATTCACCATTCACTCCTGACTTCTGATTCCATTTGCGACCAATCCATAAGACCGGATAATGCGTCATTTCCATAAAGATTATCCCTTCCGGCCATCATTGCAAATCGTCCGGCAGTAATTATATTTTCATCCTTCAGCAATGCGGTCAGAAAACCGGCCACGGCGCAATCTCCGGCACCTGATGCATTGCGGAACCGTTCGACATCAACGGTGAGCGGCTGTATCCATACTCCCTGCGGACAACCGGTGCGGTCGGAAAGGCGCAATGTTGACGAATTAAGTTCCGCCAGATCGCCGGTGCGAAGATATGCACCCTTATGTCCGGCCTTGATTAGCAGTAACTTGACGCCCATGTCAAGAACTCTCTCCGCCAGCCGTTCGTATTCCTCCGGCGGAATAACGTCGATCATATCACCGTCCGCCGCCAGGCCGGCAATTCTGGAATAAAGTTGCGGTTCCAGCATGAAAAGCAGTTCTTCAATACTGGGCACAAAAATATTCACCAGCGGAAGCACTGCCGATAAGATCGCCTGCCAGTCGGCCTTTCCCGCCGGGGCGGCGGGATCCGGCAGGGTCATGTCCAGCGAAGTCACCGTACCATGGCTGCGTACACGTTCAAACAGTTCTTTGAGTTTAGCGCCGCTGTTAGTCCACAACGCCTCCATCAGCGGCGGATATCCGAAATGAAAAAGGCGGCTTTGCCCGACAACTTTATAGTCGATGTTGTCTGCGGTAAAAATGCGGTTGCAGCCCGGATCCTCCAGAAACAAACGATCCATGCCCGGAGGTGCTATTACAATACCGTAGGCAGTTCCGGCGGCAATGGTCAGATGTATTCCAGTTGTAACTCCTGCCTGCGCAAGTTGCGCCACCGCCATATCGCCCAGCATATCAGCGCCGACACATCCCGTCAATGCAACATTCTGTCCGAATTTGCGCATCGCCAGCCCAGTATTGGCCACTACGCCGCCAAGCGAAAAGTGCAATCCATCTGTCTCGATAAGCTTGCCGGGGCGGAACAGTTCGGCAAATGAGACAGCTTCCCGCTGCGCGAATCCGGGCGCGATGTCAACCCCGAGATAGCCCGCAATGACCGCATCGATTGGACGAGGTGTATTTATTCCCATAACTTTGTTATTTCCTCAATTGTGCTGTCTGCAAGCATTTTGCCGCCGTCGGAGCCGACATTGCCGTTGATGATCAAACCGCCGTAACCGCCAAGCTGTTCCGCCCGCGCACTCGGCAGATAACCGCCGGTGCCGCAACAGAGCTGGACAATAAAAGTCTGCTGCGCCTGACTGCGCGCCTTGATCTGCTGCCCGAAGTCCAGATACAGCTCAAACGGATTGGTGGCAAAAACAACATTGCCAAGCCGGACAACATGCAGTTCCAGCTCAAATTCCGGCTGCGCATTCTGAGTTTCATATCTGGCAATAACGGCTTTATTATTCTGAATTAGCACGAAATGGTGCAGTTTGCTGTCATAAGGACCGGGGCGGCCAGCAATCTTTTCATTGCTGCTGACTTCTTCGCAGAACTGGCGGTAAGCCTCATCTTCAGGAAGTACGGCCTCCAGTTCAGTCAGCTTTTTCTTCGCATCAAGATAATCCTGATAGGAGGCACGGCGGCGCGGCAAAGCAACCTTTTTCACCACATGCCGGAATTGCGGTGAAAATTCAATCATTCCAGCAGCGGACTGACAGACCTTTTCAACCGCCGTCAATAACCGGCGGCCGATTTCAGCGACTCCGTTTTCGTGCCAGAAATCAGGTTCGCCTTTATAGTTCCGCGTAAGATCGCGCGGCGACTGGCAGCCTGCGGCACTGATCTGTCCAAGCGTCCGGAAATCATCCCCGAACTGCTGTTTCAGCAATTGTCTGGTTTCGCCCATAAAGTCGGAGGAAATCTTATAAGTTGCCTCCATGGCCTGTGATGGACAAGCCAGATTAAGAATCACGCCTGTAGGTTTGCGGTCTTCGTCAAAAGTAAACAGCAGATCAACCCCGGAATCTTCGCCGCCCTCCATGCCGGTAAAATCTTCGCGGTCAGTGCGTCCGTACATTTCCGCAGTACCATCAGCATAAACCGCACGACGGCAATGACCGACTCTGGCGAAACTCAAAGCATTGGCAATACCGCCCGGCTTACGGTTGCGCCAGGCCTCGATGATTACGACTTTCAGCTTGCCCAGCAAAAATGTGCGGTATTCAGCCGCCGTCAAAACGCCAGGCAGCTCCGCCAGCCAGCCGATTCCGGCTATCAGATCGACCCCAGGGGCATTATGCGTATGAATAACATTCAAAAATATTTTATTTACATCCAGTTCCGGCATTTCCGGGCGCAGCATCGTGCGCAGTTCATCCTGGAAATCAGATTGAAAACCGACCAGATCCAGTGAAACCATCACGGCTTGTTCGCCATCTTCTGACTCTAACACCAGTACTGTTGCCGACAGTCTCGAATGAATACCATCAGAAACCCGGTGATAATATTGTCCGGACAGATCAACTTTGCCTTCCGGGGTGGTATCTGTTTCCGCCCAGCCGATTAGTATTTTTGCCATTTCCAAATCCCTGTATTAAATTTCTTAAATTTTAAAAGCCTGCGTGAACTTAACCGGCTGCGCCGGGACTTTATTTGTAAAGTAGCGCGGACATTCCTGCCGGCGAAATGTCAGACAGGAATGTCTGACCTGCATTAATTTAAATACAAATTCCTATGCGATCAAGATATCTGCACATTCTTCATCTGCTGATCATACGGCGGCGTTATTTCATATACAGTTCCGCCGGTTTTTCTCTGTTCGATATGCTCAAACGCACTGTCCAGCAGCGGCGTGTTTATTTTCAATGCCACTGCCGCATTGTTCGAGATCAGCCTTTTCATTTGAATATTTTTAATATCCCCCATCTTCGCCGACTCGCCATAGCCGGTATATACAGCCACGATATTCACTCCGCTTGCCACCATATTATCCTCAATGTCCGCCGCGCTGATATTCTGGACTTTCGCCCCGCCGGCGGCCAGGCAGATGATTACATGACATTTTGACGAAGCTTTGATATTATTGATCCGAATATTATTAATGTTATTTCCCAAAGCGTTATCTGCATTCCCTCCGACCTGCAACGGGAATACATAATTACCTTGCGGGAAGGAGTTGTGTCCAAGCAAGGCGGTGCAAGCGACGACATCGTCAGAGCATGACCCGGTGATATTCTCCGTCAGTCCGTTGCGGCAGCCTTTTCTGAAATCGATTCCGTCGCCGTTTTTCACCGTCGTGTTGAATGCAATATCATGGATATACATATTTTCGCAGCCGTGCTCCTGCGATATCGCCCAGCAGGTAGTCTTGCTCATGGAAAATCCGCCGATCTCATAATCTGAACAGTTCGCAAAGAGAATAGATACTGTCCGCCAGCCATAAAAATCTCCAATCCACGGGATCGGTGCTCCGCCGTTAACGGGATGCGGCGCTGTAAAAGGGACGTCGGGGCCTTCAATAAACGCCGAGTCGATTCCGCTGCCGATGATTTTTATATTGCGGTTATGGCGCAACTCGCGCGCCAGTCCGTTGGGGTTTGATTCATCGACGATTATACCGTTATTGCGTATTATAGTGTCAAACACGCCGTCAGCCAGTTTCAGTTTGCTGTGGTTAAGGAACAATGTTGTATCAGACGGCAATATGATTGACTCTGTTATAGTCCAAGTACTCGTATTGGGTATAGTAACAGTATCGGTCCCGAGTTCCAGCGTTCCGCCGCCGCGTTCCTTCAAAACTGCAATGGCTTGCTTTATTCTCGCCGTCTGAGTTCCAGCGATAAAGTCATTCGGTGATATGACTTCTGAAATTCTAGATTGTGCAACCATATTTTCCTCTGCAATATAACTTAAAGTTAATTAATGATGAACTTAACCGGCTGCGCCGGGACTTCTTTTGTAATGTAGCGCGGGCATTCCTGCCGGCGAAATGTCAGACAGGAATGTCTTACCTACATTAATTAAAATACAATGTGCTATACTTTTTCAACACTTTCATTCTTCCAGCTCTTAAGCGCGGCGGTAAACAACCGGTGCGACATTGCAGTCTCCTCCGGCCTGACGCAGCTTGCAAAACGGCTTTTTGGTTTGCCTTCGGTCAGTTCGTAAATGAATGCCGCCCACATTTGTAGAATACTGTCGGTAAAACCGAATTCAAATATTCCGCCGGTTATTCCTTTAAACGCCGCTTCCCAGCCCATGTCAATCTGCCGCCAGGCCTGTTCTCCGTTTTTGTATTCCAGCAACTCCAGACGGCGCGGATTCTTGCTTGACCAGCGCCCGCAGCCGCGCATGCCTTTCACTTCAAAATACCAGGTATCGGTTTCGCCGGGCGCAATCCGCTGGGTTTTAATGGTCAGCGGGAAAGTATTCCCGGTGCGCTGGTAGATACTTTCGCACAGCAGCGTGGCATTGTCCCAGGTTTCGCAGGGAACCATTGTTCCGTCTTTGCCAGGACGCTGTTTGACTAACTTGGACAGCACCGCCCGGACATTTTTCGGAAACCATCCTGCCCGGAACGGGAAGTGACACGGATGCATGCCGAGGTCGCCCATACAGCCGTATTCACCATTGAAAGCGACCATCCGTTTCCAGTTGATCGGTTTATCCGGATTGAGGTCGGAGGAATGCAGAAAGCCGGAATTAACTTCGATAATCTCTCCGAACGCATCAGCCTCAATCATTTTCCCCAGTTTCTGCATCGGCGGAAAAAACGGGAATTCAGAGCTGCACCGCACAAACACGCCGGGATGCTGCCGGATGCACTCGATGATCGTATCGTTAGCCTGTTTATCAATGCCGAACGGCTTTTCTCCCAGCAGATGTTTTCCGGCTTTGATGATATCACAGTAAAGCTGTTCGTGCAGATTATGCGGTACTGCGCAATATACAGCTTCCACATCCGGGTTGTCCAGCAGTACTTTATAATCGTCAGTAATCTGTTTTATGGATGGAAAATTGTCGCGGTACCAGTCGTATAACGCCGGGTTCTTGTCACAGACTGCCACCAGCTCCGGACGCGCATTCATCTCCGTCAGGTGACACCAGCGGGCGCATGCGCTGGCGAATTCACGGCCCATAAGGCCTGCTCCGATAATTCCGAATTTAATCGTTCTCATGACAGCAGCTCTTTTTCCGTTTCCGCAATCGCCTCTTCGATGATGTCCATGCCTTTCGTCGCCACTTCATCGGGCATGATGATCGCCGGGCTCATTCTTAAGATATGCCCAGCCGGAATCCAGGCAAGACCTTTTTTAAACGCTTTTTGATAAACCATTTTGCCGGCCTCGGCAAACGGTTCTTTGGTCTGCTTGTCCTTGACCAGCTCGACGCCCATCAGGCAGCCTTTGACGCGGCAGTCGCCGACCATCTTGTATTTGGTCGTCCAGTCCGCCATTTTCTTCTTAAAGAGCTGTTCCAGATGCTGCGCATGTTCCAGCAGACATTCTTCTTCAATCACTTCAAAACAGGCCAGCGCCGCCGCGCAGGCCATCGGATTGCCGCCATAGCTGGTTGACGCGCTGATCTTGTCAACAGCTTCCGCGTAAGGTTCGCGCACCGCCATCGCCGTTACGGGGAAGCCGTTGCCGAAGCCCTTGCCGAGCGTAACTACATCCGGCAATACATTCCAGTGCTCCATGCACAAATATTTGCCGGTGCGGCCCATGCTGGTCAAGACTTCGTCGGCAAACAGCAATATCTTGCGGTCGTCGAGGAATTTTTTCAATTTCGGAAAAAAATCGTCCGGAGGAATAATGCTGCCGCCCCAGCCCTGAATCGGCTCCAGCACGAACGCCGCCACCTGTCCGGTGGTGCTTTCTTGAATAAATTTGTCATAAAATTCCAGATAGCGTTCAGTATCCAGTGAGCCGTCAGTGCGCGTCCACCACGGACGGTAAGGGTCAGGGCGGGGAACCATGTAGAATCCCGGCGAACGGGTCGGCCCGCTGAACTTAGTCATATGGGCCAGGCTGATGGCGTGCCCGCTTTTGCCGTGAAAATCCATGAAGCAGCTGATAAACTCATGCTTGCCGGTAGCGGCACGGCAGGTGCGCAGGCCGGCTTCAACTGCGGTGGTGCCGCTGTCGTAAAGCTGGTAGCCTTTCAAATCGCCGGGCAGGCATTCCGCCATTTTTTCGAGCAGCTTCACTTTTATTTCGGAAGTGAAGTCATGGGCGTTCATCAACTGACGGGCATATTTGGCGATGGCTTCGGATATCTTCGGATGGCAATGTCCCAGCGTCGTCACATAGATTCCGCTGGAAAAGTCGATAAATTCATTGCCGTCTGCATCTTTCAGAATACAGCCGTGTCCGCTTTCAAACGCCACCGGAAACAGCCGCACCTGTTCCGACAACCCTTTGATGTATTTAACCGCACGGCTGTGCAATGCCTTGCTTTTCGGGCCGGGGATTTCCGAAGTTACGATCTTCGGATAGGTCTTTAAATCAACATAATACTTTGACGGATCGTACTGGTTCATTTTATCATTCCTTATTGTATGTTATTTTTTATCAATAAACTTGTTGTCTTAATAACAATCATAATTCCGGCAGGTATTAAAATCAATTATATTAGTCAAAAGAAGGTTGAAATATTATCAATATAATGTTATTTTTTAACATCTTTAACCAAGGAAGGCTTAGATGAATCAACGGCAGCAGGAACTTCTGGACCGGCTAAACCGATCAGGCAAAGCAGTAATTGAAGTAGAAGCGGAGCATTTCGGCGTCGCCTCCATGACAATCCGCCGGGACTTACGTTTTCTGGAGAAAAACGGACTGGCGGTACAGACGAAGAAAGGTGCGATTCCTAAGCCGAAAATCTATGCCGCTCCATTAAATATGGCAGAAGATTCCGCAGTCAAACGTAAAATCGCCGTCAGGCTGCTGGAAATGATCGAACCGTCAAGCACCGTTCTGCTCAGCACCGGAACCACGACATTGACTTTCGCCAGGCTGCTGGCACAGCAGAATCTGCCGATGACCATAATCACCAATTCAATTCCGATAGCATCAGCGTTGTTCCAGACCCGCATTAAAGTAATTCTAATCGGCGGCGAACTGCGCACGACTTCGCTGGATCTGGTCGGCCCCGCCGCGGAAAAATACCTGTCCGAATATCACATTGACCTGCTGGTGACCGGCTGTGACGGCGCGGACGCGCAGCAGGGTTTTTACACCTCCGACCTGAATCTGGCCAACCTGGAAAAGCTGTCGGCCAAAGTCTCCGATAAAGTTATCGTCATCACCGAAAGCCGAAAATTCGGCAGGAAAGCATTGGTTAAGTTCGCTGAAATAGCCGATGTTGACGCCATCATCACCGACAACCACCTGAAAGCCATCGACCGGGAACTGATTACCCGCAATGGGGTTGAAGTCTTTACCACGTAAGGTATAATCCGGGCAGCAAAAAAGAATGAAAATATTTTTTCAGGCTCACACACAGCACCGCTAAATCACTCGACGCCTAACCCCCGGCGCGGTCTGCTTTCCTGCTGCTGCGCTTGCAACGGGGGATGCGGCTGACGGAAGAAGTAGCGGCAACGGGAGTAGCGAAAAGTCCGGCATGCTGGATTTTGTTAACCCGCTGCAGGCTTTCGGTCTATTTGCTGTGCCGGGGAACCGCGCCGTCCGGGTGTTGAGTTAAAGACATTGTCATCAGACCTTAGGGAAATTTTTCCCTAAGGTTGGAACGGCAAAGGCAGCATTATCCGGGCGCTTTTTTTTAGATACCATCGCTGAACAGATGATTTACTATTCGTTATAAGCCAAAAATCTGTAAGCCTCAATCGGCAGTATTTTGCTCTGATAGCGTTGTGGACAAGGTTGATTGGATGGTTTCATACATTCTGCGATACCGCGCACCGGCTTGAATGAACCGTCCTGTTGCAAGTTCAATTCATCCACCATGGACAACAAGATGGAATTATTCTTTGCCATGAACTGCTGTATTTCCGGGGTGATGTTTTTCACAGTCGGCACTATCAGGATAAACGGAGCCTGTTGCGAAAGGTAAAGCGAGCTTATGGTATCGGTCAGTATTGCCGGAGTAGTCCGGTAAGTGACATAAACT
>CAIPAT010000148.1 GCA_903863035.1 uncultured Lentisphaeria bacterium | reverse complement strand
CGAATGCTAAACGAAGAAGAACAGGGGGAAAGCCGTGTGAGGGAAAACCGCACGCACGGTTTGGTCGATGAGGCAGAGCCGATAAGTCGCAACTCGTTGATGCTTAGAGGTTTTACTTTAATCGAACTCCTCATTGTGATTGCAATCATAGCAATTTTGGCCGGCATGTTGTTACCCGCCTTAAACAAGGCTAGAAATGTTGCGCGAAGAACTCAATGCCTATCAAACCAGAAACAATGTGGTCAAAGCTTTATGCTTTATAACGGTGATTTTCAAAATATTTTGCCGATTTTAACAACTGATACTTTTTTCTCTTGGGCTGAAATACTCAACGGAACATACACTAAGAATGCTACTCCAAAAGGATATTTGCCCAACCTGAATGTCGCTACCTGTCCGGCATTTCCTCCAAATAAATATGTTCTTAGAAATTTTATTTACGGAATGAGTGATGCGGCAGGAGATTATCTGCCGGGTACTTTTGAGAGTAAATCCGGCATGTCGGTGATTCTCATTTCTAAAATCAAGTCGGCTTCTACTTTTTTCTTCCTGGCAGAGCCAACTAACTACTATGCCACAGCGCCGGCAGGAACTCCGTCCGATACTGTTGGTTTTGTTAATATCTTTTCGCTGGGAGTAACGATTCCTATCACGTCTTCCCGGTATCCAGCCCACTTCCGCCATCTAGACACGGCTAATTTTGTCTTTGTCGATGGACATGCCAGTTATATGACTATCCCAAAGTATGTCGAAGCCGCCCGTTTACGAGCATCTGGGACTGCGGCTACCAACATTTGGGCTCGTGATGCTAAAGGGACACTGCTTTCCTATAAATACAAATAAGCTTCTTAAGGAGAAGATTTATGAAAGAATTTAATGTTAAAATTCGCCAGGCACTAACTGGACCCGTGGCATCAATTCCCACTCCGTTCTTGAGTGATGGTGAAATAGACTATCCGACAATCGGAAAAATGATTGACTTTCAAATTGCCGGCAAACTCAAAATGATTTTCCTAACCCCCGGAAATAGTCATTACAATTGCATGAGTGAGACTGAAATGTATGAGATGTGCCGCTTTGTGATCAAATACACCAATAAGCGGGTTCCGGTTTGCGCCTGCAACTTCTTCCAAGGGACTAAAAAGACCTTGGATTTTGCGAAATTCGCAGTTGAGTGCGGCACTGATTTGCTCCTCCCGTTTCCTCCAAATTGGGCGAATAGCATGACATCCGACACTTTGACTGATTACTATGTCGAGGTGGCGAAAATCATTCCCATAATGCTCATCTTTACGCCTCTCGGTGCGACTGACGCCGCTATCACCAATATGGAGAAGGCTCTCGATCGCACAGACAATATTGTTGCCATCAAAGACGATTGTTGCACTCCGCTTTCCCGTAAGATGACCATAGCCTGCCGGGAACGCTGTGCTATTTTCGCGGGCGGTCAAAAACAAAATTACTTGAACATCCGTCCGTACGGGGCAGACGGCTACCTATCGACGATTGCCATGTTCAAGCCGGAAATTGCCTGGAAATTCTGGAATGCCATTGAATCGGGCAAAGACAAGATTGCCATGGATATTGTAGAAAAAATAGACATGCCGATGTTTGCGCACCTGATCGGGCTGTCCGGTTCCTTTGATGCGGGCATCCATGCGGTCATGGAAATGCATGGATTCGGCAGTCGAGTGCGACGGGCGCCATACTATAATTTAAACGATCAGGAAGTTGAAAAATTACGGGATTCCTTCCATAAACTAGAATTGATTTGATCATATCCGGCAAGGAAAAACAGAGTACATTTGTGTGACATATAAATTGAAAAACTCATCCCCAAAATAGGTGATATTATGAGAATTTTATTGATTATGATTTTGCTTTGTTGTTATTTCGGAGTCTCTCTAAGCAATGCAGAAGATACCCATGTTCTGCTAGGCGGTAATAGTGCAGGATACATTAACTCTTCGTCTAGCGCCAATCCATTAGCTGAAGCTATGGCAAATTTTAGTTATATTGTCAATGTTGCTTTCCCATATTCTTATCGCTGTATTGGCGTCCACAGTACCGGGAATGACGCAGCCCTAACAGTAAACCGACTGATCCTTAATTAATAAAATAATGAACATGCAGATCTGACTTAACAATATGCATATTGTTAAGCCAGGATGGCCTCAAAGCCCCGGAGCACAGAAAACGGTTGAAGCAGTTAAAGTAAATATCATCATCAAACAATTTGGGATAAAACCAATGAAACTAAGGAATAATGTGAAAACAGAAAAATTAAGTGGAGTCTGGTCTGCGGCGCCTACACCTTTGACCGGGGATTTAAGAATTGATGAAGCCTCCATTGAACGGCTGGCGGCTCATCAGAAGAAGCTCAATCTAAATGGCGTCTTTATTGCCGGAACTTGCGGCGAAGGCCCCTGGTTGAGCGATGCGATGCGGATGGAATTAGCCAAGGCAAGCGTAAAATACAATCAAGGTAAAATGCTTTTAGCCATGCAGGTGACTGATAATTCGGCGTTGCGGATTATTGATAACATCAAACGCATCGCCGATACCGGGGTGGATATCGCGGTGATCGCGCCGCCATTTTTTGTGATTAATTCAACTCAGGATTATCTAAAAAAACTCTATTTAGAGGTGATTGAAGCCAGTCCATTACCGATTGGTATTTACCACTTGGGAAAGAATACTAAGACCTTGGTCGAAACCGGGACTGTGACAGAAATTATCAGCCACCCCAAAGTAAAAATTATCAAAGACAGTTCAGCCGATCCAGCGACGATGGCTGCTATCGTACAAGCGCGTAATCAACGCAATGGCGAATTATTCGCCCTTAATGGCAATGAATTCGATTGCGTGACTTACGCTCATGCTGGATATGATGGAGCATTACTCGGCGGAGCCTGTTTTAACGGCTTAATGGCTAACGAGATTCTCCGTCTGGCAAAACTTGGTCAGAACGACGGTGCCAAATCATTGCAAACCCGGATGAATGAACTCATGTTTGACATTTTTGGGGGCAAGGATATTCACTGCTGGCTGGCCGGACAAAAACTGCTGATGGTTAAATTAGGCGTCTTTTCCACAAACAAAACAATTATTAATTACAGTGTTGATGCTGCTTGCGAAAAAGCGATTGATGCGGCTCTTGAGCGAGAAAAAATGTGGTTGCTGCCGGAGGCATGTCATGCGTTATTGTGAAACCGGAGAGTTGCATCTGGATTTTCATGGGGCTACTAACACCACCATTAATTATATCGCCAAAAACTTTAGCGAAGAAGCGCTTCATGAAATATTTTTTGCCGTCGGGCAGAAGGTTTATAAATCCATTCATAAAAAACTTCAACATGGCGATGCCAGTGAATTAATCGAACACTGGCAATATTTTTTCACCCGCGAAAAAGGGAAGTTTCAAATTGAAGAGACTCCTGAGGCAATCATTCTGGAAGTTTCCGAATGCCCCGCCGTCCGGCAGCTTTTGAAGCTAGGACTAGCCCCTTCCCCGCTTTTCTGTACTCAAACAATTATGGTCAATAAAGCCTTATGTGAAAACACTCCCTTTGAGTCCCAAACTGAAATTACGGGCTGCGGCCAATGCCGCCAGACAATAAAAAGACGAGGTGTCAAATGATTCCCAGCGATCATTTTGTGCGATTCTATAATGAAGTTTTTAAATTTCTCGACAGGCAGGGCGACGGAGCTTTGGAGAAATATTATCTGGAAATCAGCCGTCATCAGGAAATCCATTGCCTTGAGTTGTTTAAGACCAAAGGGCTGCAAGGCATGCACGACTATTGGGAACATATCCGCATTGAGGAAAACTGCGATCTGTCCTTGGATTTGCAGCCGGACAGCCTGACATTGACCATGAACAAATGCCCAAGCCTTACCAAAGCCATGGACAACGATGCAGGGCTTTGTCTGAAGTACTGCGATCACTGTCCGGGCTGGATTGTCCCACTGCTCAAAAAAGCTGGTTACGACTGCCGGTACGACATCATCGACCGCCAGATACCCCGCTGTCAGATAAAAATTACCGCCATATCAATAATGCCAATTCTGAAAATATGTCATTCGGATACGCCTAGTGTAGGCGAAAAACAAGAATCTTTAATTTGTTAAAATAGGGGTGGAAATGATTCGATTAACTCTTAATGGTGTACCTAAATATCAGATATTATTGGCGAGAACAGCGCCAGCCGCCGAAATTGAGGCAGCAGGGGAATTGAAATATTATCTTGACCGTATGGTAGGACGAGATCGTCAACCCACTGAGGGGTTCAAGATAATCCGGGAGGGATTGTCACTGCCTAAAGTGCCAGTTATTAGTATTGGTGCTACTAACCTGGCGAGGCACGAGCAAATTGAAGTAACCGGGAAGTCCAAAGAGAGTTGGCTTCGAACCAATGCCAGAGGCAATCTTTTCTTGTTAGGCGTTACCTCACGAGCCACATTGTATGCGGTTTGGCATTTTTTGGAGGATGAGTTAGGGGTGCGTTGGTGGACACCCTTTGTCGATAGCGTCCCGGAATATAAAGATTTGGATGTAGATTCAAATGAACGCTCTGGTGCCCCAGCTTTTGTTACTCGCACTCTCACCAGTTTTTACCACGTTGATCGTCGGGTGAGACAGATGGATTTGGGCCGTTTTTATGCCCGCAATCGAGTCAATGGATTTTTATTCAACCCGATTCCACCACACTTAGGCGGCTATAACTCTTATGGATTGCCCGGTAATGTCCACACATTTTACCCTTATATCGACCCAGAAAAATATTTTAAGGAACACTCTAAATGGTTTGCTCTAGTAGATGGAAAGCGACTGGAAAAGGAAGGTCAACTAGATTTGATGAATCCAGAGTTACGCCAATTTTTCCTTGAGTTACTCAAAGAAAATATCCGATCCTCCCATCAAGCCGATGTGGCGGTCAATCGAGATAAATCTATTTATTTTGACATCAGCGCAAACGATCATGCAGGCTTTGATGAAGGACCTCAGAGTGCAGAACTCGTAGCACGCGAAGGTGGAGAGGCTGGTCCATTACTTGATTTTCTTAACTATCTTGCCGATGGAATTAAGGATGAATTCCCTGAAGTAGTTTTGACCACTTTGGCGTATAAAGAGACCTTGGAACCACCCAAAACTATCTGTGCCAGAGACAATGTCATGATAAAATTTTGTGATATGCGAAGTTCTCTGGTGCACCCGATTGATCACCCTTTCAACCAGTTTATCCTCAATCTTATAGAGAAATGGTCTAAACATGCAAGTCGTCTGGAAGTTTATTTTTACGCTTCGCACTTTGTTTATCCCAGATCCTCTTTCCCTTTCCCAGTGCTAAAAAATATTGCGCAAGAGTTGATTTTGGGCACGTCCAAAGGGTTTGACTCGGTACAGGGGGAACTATGGGAACCCATCGTGGGTGATTTGGTGGATATGAAGCGCTGGGTGCTTTTTAAACTTATGGAAAATCCACATCAGGATTTGGATGCTTTGATTGCGGAATTTTGCCACGGTTATTATGGTGTGGCCGGAGATATAGTGATACAAATTTATGCGGAAACTGCTAAAAAGGCTGCTGCTGGTAAAAAGCCGGTTTCTGCGTTTGACGCTAATTTTTCTAATTTGGAATATTTAACCATTGAATTTCTCCAAACGCTGGACAAGTTGTGGGCACAAGCGATTGAGCTAACCGAAAAGAACACTTCTGACCCTCGTTTGATTATTCGTATCAAGCAAGCGAGGATGTCCACCGACTGGGCGATAGTTTTCTTTACCAATTGGAATTTTTATGAAAAGTGGAGCAGAAAATATCCCGATAAGCCTTATCCCTTTAATCGAGATGCGATTGCCGGACGTTATATCGCCACTTGGCAAGAGGCGAATCGGTGGCAGATTGCACCGAGCTATATTCTGGAAGAGGATCAAAGAGCCATCAATGAAGTAATGCCGAGTGTCTGGAGAAAATTAGCAAAGTTATCTGTTCCTCAATTTTTGATGGGAAGAAAGATTTACAACTACACCGCAGATAGTTTTTTGTTGCCTAAAAGTAAAGTAACATTAATTCCAGACTCCACTTCGGACTCGGGGGTGGCGGCGCAAATTACGTTTACATCGCTACCTGCTTTGACGTGGAATATTTTTGGTTTAAGCAATAAGCACACCCCCTCTGGAGTGGGTGAGAATTTGGATAATCTTTCAAGTAAGGACTACGAGTGGAAGAAATTGGGGGTTTGCTCCACGGTAGAGAGGGCACTTTTGCGCGCCTTTCCCGATGATTTAGTGTTAGTGATGTTAAATAATCATCCATTATTTGATGCTCAGCACCAAGATAAAGAGTTTGAGTTGTATTTGCACCTAAAACTAGAATCCGAAAAAGCAAAGGAGGTAATAATTTTAGTGGACAGGCTAGCTGTCTCTCCAGTTGACAAATAGAATTAAAACAAGATATTGACTTTATATTGCAAACCCACAGGAATAGGGCATATGCTGAAGAAATTACTTGTATGTTACTGTATCGGATTTAGCGTACTGATAGCTAATGCATTTGATTCGTACACGGATGCATTAATTGCTGGACAAGAAAAAATAAAAGCAAAGAATTTGACTGAAGCAGCAAATGCTTATTTTTCTTTCGGTGAAACTCCGCGCAATAATAAAATGCGCAATGAAGCCATTGAGGCATATGCAAAAGGAGTTGCATTGGAAACTGCTCCAGAAGATATTAGAGTCCTGATGCAAACACGGATTGACGCAACCTATTTCGAATTAGGGAAAGGCGATGAAGCGATAACGGAATACAAAAAAACATTCACTTTGACTAAAACTGCTCCTAGATATTTTCATGATGTACGCATTGGTATCGCTTATATTCTCTGCCAGCGGCAGGAATACGGCGAGGCCATCAAGCTCAACCAGAAAATAACAGCAGCCGAAAATGTATATGCGCCTTATCTCAATAAAGCACAGTTTACTATTGGTCAATGCTACTATAAATTGGGTGACATGTCAAAAGCCAAAGCGGCTTTTGGGAAAATTTTTATTTTAAATAAAGTTGATGCACCATACAAGAAAAAAGCTGAGGATATGATTACCAGTATCAACTCAGAGAAATAAAATGATAAACAATTGATTCAAGGGATAAATAAAATGTTTATAGACAGCCATGCACACGCTTATCGTCGGCCGGTGCCGTTTGTGGTTCAATTTTGTACAGCAGAGGAATTAATTATTCGTTATGATCAGGCAGGGATAGAAAAAGGAGCGTTGCTTCCGATTGTCAGTCCGGAAATTTATCTGCCGCAGGCCAATGAGGATATACTTGATATGTGTGAAAAATACCCTGATCGTTTTTTTCCGTTCTGTAACATTGATCCGCGTGCATTGACCAATTCTTATGACGCTCCGCTGGACCGTTTGTTGCGGTATTATCGAGACAAAGGCTGTAAAGGCGTCGGGGAGGTTATGTTGAACCTTCCTATGATGCATCCGCTGGTACAAAACCTGTTCAAACACGCTGAGGTGGTCGGGTTGCCGGTCACCTGTGATGGTTCCGATCAGGTAGGCGGCGATTTCGGACTGTATGACGACCCTGGTCTGCCGCAGTTGGAGCATACGTTACAGCGATTCCCGAAGCTCACTATTATAGGGCACGGCCCGGTGTTCTGGGCAGAGATCGGGCGGATGGAGACGCCGGCCCAGCGCAAAACCGTATTTCGCCCGGACGGCGAGCAGGTCGGTTGGAATCCACCGGGCGGCCCCATCAAAGAAGAAGGGGTGATCCCCAAACTTCTCCGTCGATATCCCAATCTGTATGGCGAGTTGTCAGATGCCTGTCCAGCACTGGCACGCGACCTAGATTACGGACCGAAGTTCCTTGTGGAGTTTCAGGACCGTCTGCTTTTCGGAACGGACATCTGCTGTGTGAACCATGAGTTCAAGACTATGGATATTCTGCTCGAATGGCGCGACTCAAAGAAAATCAGCGAACAGGTCTTTAATAAGATTGCCCGCGAAAACGCGATCAAGCTTTTTAAACTATAAGAAAAGTCCTTTCAAGGGTAAAGAAGATGAAATCATCAAACAGAACTCGCTATCAGCCGGTGGATAACGGCTATGAAATCATTGGCAGCCGGGAGTCTTTCAACCGGACTTTGTACGGGGCTCATACCAATGACGATCTCCAGGAAAGGTATTTTACTTTTGCAGGAGATCTGCCGTTATTTATGGGAGCGGTTACCGATTGGACAAAAAACAATTGGGGCAATTATGCAAAGTGCGGGGCTCTAATGAGCGG
>CAIPAT010000147.1 GCA_903863035.1 uncultured Lentisphaeria bacterium | reverse complement strand
GGAAATGCCATATATTGCAGTGTTCGGCAGTGTTATATTTTCGCTCTTTCCCAATATTCTGTCAGTAACATATGGAGAGGTCAACGTGTGCTCAAGCGCTCCGCAGTCCAAATGTCCTTTCTGGTTTGAAATGAGGATGAAGCGTTCGCAAGCTATCAGACCGGCCATAATCCGTTTCCGCCATTCCTCATCATGGTTGCAAGGCGGATAAAAACATGGTATTAATCCGGTGAAAATCAAAAAAGCCAGACCAAGCAGATAGTCCTTGCCCGCCCCCTGCCGGTTGGCATCAACAAGAAACATCATTGTCCGGCTTTCACCTATGATCAAGCGCAGAAGCATGGTTAATAAATAGGCCAGCGCGCGGGAAAAATCAACAATGTCCAGGAAGCAGAACCCGTCCAGTATTTCGGTCAATAATTCCAGAGCTTCGTCTACACTCATCGGAGCGATTGTAATGCTGTCGTCGAGAACGAAAATTCCGAGATTCCGGTTGTATCCAGGGGTGGTAAACTTCAGCTCACCGCTGTCAAAATACGGCAGCGTGATATCACTCAGCCCTTTGATGATCGGAAAATTGGTTTTGAATGAATATGACTTTACGAGGGTATCCGAGTCGCTTTTTGAAAGAGACTGCTTAATGAAACGCTTTTTATCATAATATCCTGTTTCAACAAATTGTTCATAATCC
Source organism: uncultured Lentisphaeria bacterium (assembly GCA_903863035.1). Classification (GTDB taxonomy): domain Bacteria; phylum Verrucomicrobiota; class Lentisphaeria; order Victivallales; family Victivallaceae; genus CAIPAT01. The sequence goes on along the minus strand of CAIPAT010000147.1, from coordinate 14,649 downwards.
GGGATGAACCCAGACGGATGAACCGGCGATAATCCGGTTATCTTGTGTATTTTCCCATTCGCGTCCCTCCGTTCTATTTCTGAAATTTGTACGAGATTGCCGCTATAATTGAAGAATTTCCCCATAGGATACAGGGCCAATGCAAGATCATTTCCAAACTCTGAAATAAGCCTGTTGCAGCCCGGCAGGATTATCTGGGATTTATAACCATCGACATTTTGCTTAGTAGTGGTTTCAGCATTTAGTTCATCAAGATTTTCTTGTCCTTTTTCGGTTTTAGGTTCTTGTTCCGCAACCACCGGTACGGCGACCAGTCCATTTTCCTGAAATAAAATTTTCAGGTTCTCTGCAACATTATCAGTATTTTGATTACTCATTTTGCCGCCTCAAAATTCATGTACAGCAGCCGCTGAACGGTACCTTTATCCTTGCGGATCGCTCCCGGCGTCCGGGACAATCTACCCACATTTTTCGTATGCGGATCTGCCCCCAACGGCAAGAATAGGTTGAAAAAAGTCGCGACCTCAGCTTCCGTGCTGGCTGGAACCCATGCGTGAACACTTTTACCGCCGGAAAAAATCAAGCAGACTGGGCGGATGCCGGAATCAATCAGCGACAGCCAAAGCCGCATCTGGTCATCAAGAAGCATCGAGTCGAATTCAATCACTGCGTACCGTCTTGTAAAACATGAATCTGCGCGCCAACTTAACTTGCCGTCCTGTTTTGCCCGCATCTCGCCGCAGTGTATGTTCGGGATGAAAAATTCACGCAGTGTTTCACCTGACTGTAGGCGTTCCCGCCATCCGACTGCGGTGTCTCGGCTGGCGCTCCCAATGTCGTAGGGGTCTTGCGGAAAAGTGAGAATATCATTGGGCTTGAACATGCCCAGTACTGTCAGCATATCGCCCGCACCTGACCCCCCCTGCGGCTTGGGATTGCTGCGCTCTAGTAGTCCTTTTTTCAGTGCCGTGGCAGCTAAACCAGCCCATGGATCAAGCAGCATTTGCAGCGCCTTTACAGTATCGACAACCAGTTTCGGAGTTGATATTGGCAAAATATGTCGTGATGAAATTCGCCATGGATGCTGGTGCTGCAGTTCGTTGACAATATCAGGATTTCCACTCAGCCTTGCATAATATGCTAAAGTCCCAATCCCAGCCGTTAATTTGCAGTTATTCCACCCACGCTCAACCTGCTTCTGAACATTATATTTTTCGGTGTGACTCCATTCAATGAAGCGTTCCTGCGAACCGCCGGAATTACGGTACGCGGCTCCGATGCGCCACCAACTTTCCCATTTATCTGCGAAAGTGCGGTCAATCATTTCCAGCAATCTATCGGCCAATATTTGACAATTCGACTGCGGAATAGTATTGTATTGGAGTACCGTTTTTTTCCTGTCGCCATCCTGACCGATGGCGACTTTATTTTCGTTACTCATGGTCGTTCCTTTCTGCCACAAAATCAGACAACTCCTCGGGTTTAAAGAGTCTGCGCTTTCCAAGCCGATGGACTTTCAGTCCGCTCTGGGTCAGCTTCCAAAGATATGTCCGCCCTATCCCGCCGAGGTAGGCGCATGCCTGCTTAGTCCCGAGATAACCGGACACATTTTTCCCGTTTTCTGCTTCAACTCCTTTCAATGCCACGAAAGCCGCCCGCAGACGGACCGGGTCGGTTTCTTGCAGCGTTGCCTCTAACAATTTCTTCTGCATAATTTCCATGATTCATCTCCGATGTTATTCATGTTAGTCCAGAACTGTTTTCTGGGCATGCTACTACCTTAATTTCAAGAAATAATTGCTTCAAATCTCAATGAATAAACCTAATTAGGTTGGTTTAAAACCTAATTAGGAAGCAGATTTATGAGGAAAAAAGCGTTGTTATCATGATTGTGACAATGGCTGGAATTAATAAAATTCTCGTGAGCTTTTAAAATAAGTGATAGTTCAGGCATTCCGGTTAAAAAAAAATAGACCGGACAGCTTGTGGTTCAGAAGGATATCAATCGCAATGGTTTTACCAATGGCGGAATAAATCCAACAATAAAAAGCCTCAAGTATACATGGTATGTAAAGCGGGGGAGGAATAAATGTCCGTCCACACAAAATCTGTTATTCAGGTGGATAGGCCTTTATGATAAAATCAATGATGTTTTTGTATTGATTTTCGGTTGAGGGTCCATTGATAGCGTTGTATTCTGGCATTTTTTTTAACCCGGCTATGAATGATTGGGAAAGAGTTATTTTAAATTTTATATTATCCCGAAGTTTTACCATAGCCATCTTGAGTTTTTCATTTACCAGCGCAAGACGTTTGTCTTTTTCCTTGACCAGCCGTTCTTTTTCCTTGACCAGCAGCGTCTTTAGTGCCTCGTCGTCGTCTATTTTGGGATACCGGAGACCTGGCTTGTATAGCAGGCCATGTGCCTTGCTCTTCTTTTTCCTCGCAGGCCTATCTTTATCCCCCGACTCTTCATTAATTGACGGAAGGAACGGAATAAACATATCAGTAATTGCCCCGGCAATATTTTTAATAAAAGTTTTATCGTCATTCCTGAACAACGGGCGCAGGTCTATATCGTCCACTCCGTCTTTTATCAACCAAACCCCAGTTCGTTGTTTATAGGCAAAGGTATATTCTTCCTTATAGCCTGCGTTAAAAGCGAGGAAATGCAACGGGGCAACTTTAAGCGTAGTTTCATGTTCTATATCGTTGAGTTTGTACTGAACCATCTTTCCATTGCATGACCCAAAATACACATCAATTACTTGCGCCTGGCCATTATCTTCATCATGAGTCAAAATATCGGATGCGTCTGCTGTAACGTTGTCAATATCCCCAGTGGAAATTTGTGGTACTTGTGATACCTCGGACTGCTTGGGCAGTGCAGTGCTGCTATTGCTCACGCGAACGTTGTCGGAGACAATGGCCGCATCTGTCCTGCACAGCTTCGGGATGCAATCTTCCATTCCTCGTGGATATACAAAAATCATTCCATCCCCGATATGCTGCTTAAACTTAATAATATTACCGACATCATCGATCATATATGTATGCTCTTCCGGGGGCGCGAATGTGGTGAAATCCATCCGATGACCCTTACTTGCGGCATTATCATTATTCCATTCCTCGCCAAATTTCATGATTACACCAAATCTCTGATCAACTGCAAAATCATTAGGACAGGCCAAGTCGGTTTGGGCTGGATCGTGCATTTGACGATACCCCCTATATTGAGTATTGAATGGGTCGTCGAATCTATTATATATAGGGGCTAAAAAAGCTTTATAGAACGAGGTAAATACCGTTTTACATAAATCGCCACCTAAAGCTGACTTCCGGGATAACAAATACAATTTTTTTACCAAATCTGATAGCATAGTGTCCCATTTCGTGTCTTCCAGATAGTCAGGCCCTTCTAGTCTTTTATCTTCAATGTCCCTATCCATAGAAAACATCTTATCGGCAAATGTATCAAGTATACCGAAAACGCAGGCTTCATCTTTTTTTGAAATCAAGCGTCCTTTAAATCGGGCTATAGCCCTGCTCAATTTGTTATCTATTTCAGCCCAGAAATTATAATCCGACACCCACCAGAAATAACTCCAAGCCGGAACTTTAGCATCATTCCCGTCGCACATGCCGATGATAAATGGCACAGGAACATTGCCGGCCTTGTCGCGATAACGCTGGTATGGGAAAGTTTTTTTCATACTTTTTTGGTATGCGAAGCCCAGCAGGCACTGGCACAGCCTAAGCAGAGGAGTATTATCAATAGACAGTTCAATCCGAAGCTCAGCCCCGTGAATAATTTTGTCTACTAGTCTACGATAAGGAAAGACTGTATTATTCATTACAGCTGGATAGTTGAATGGGTGGAAGACGTGCTTCATGGATTGAAGGTTTGCTGGAGAGTAATCTGTCGGAGTTGGTATGCCTTCAAAGCAGAAGTTAATATTGTAACCATCAAAGATAGCAGGTACATAATCTGACGTTATCACTGTCAGCTGATGTCTGCCATGCAGAGACGCTTCCAACTCTTTTTCATTAGACACACGAACTTCAGACATTTTCGTATCCTCTCTGATTGTCCTTATCTTTTCGTCGCTATTGTATTGTTATGGACCCTGAATTATAGTATTCGCCATCATAATTTATTGTAACATTGACAGTATACTATAGCATATAAAACGAGATAAAAAATTGTGACAAACTGAAAACTGTTCACCTCAGTTTTCAATTGTCTGCTTGAGCTCAAAAAGGAAAAGTTAAAAATGGTTTTGAGGCTAAAACGACACATTGACATCGTAGAGGTCTTCGGTTCAAGTCCTGTTACGCCCACCATTGCCTTTTCTTTATTATATATAAACTGAATATTTTCCGAAAAAACATAAAATCCCGGATGCCCCGGGATTAAAATGTGATGTTAAATATTGAATATGTATCTTATTTTTTAGGTTCTACTTTTTCCAGGCTGAGGTTACTGAACTGTAATATTTCGCCATCTTTCTGTCCCCAGTTGGCGAGAATCAGCACCTGAACATATTTGGTTCCCGGCCAGAACGCATTTCCGGGAGAGCCTGATTTAACTTCCGGTTTTACAGCACTGCTAAATTTGGTCCAGTCGGCCAGTTTCTTTTTCATGGATAAGGTATACATATAATGTCCGCTCGTATAATGCGCCCGGATTTTGGTTTTTGCCGGGAAATCGGCGGAAATCGGCTTGGCTATGGTTGCTTCCCATATGCCGTCTTTCTTTTCCAGTTTGGTTACGGTGTAATTTTTATAATTGGGCAGGTCTTTGTACTCGCCGCTGTCATCGGCGTCAAAAACGGCAGTAAGCCGTTTATTTTTGAACAGCGGTTCCCATTTCGATGCATCTTTGATTTTAATAACGGTATCGCCTTTTTTGGCTTCAGCAGCCAGCGCAGTTTCGCTTTGCGGAAGCGGACTGACGGATGTCGGTTCAATGAAACGTTTATTTTCATCAAGCAGAAAAAGTCCGGCATAAATTTGATTTTCCTTATCGTTTCCGGATTTAAACCATCCGGTAAACAGGTACTCGCTTTGCGGATCTACTGGAATAATTGCCACACTGTCAACTTTTGCGTTTCCAGTTACTTCAAAACACTTGGCGCCGTCTGGTCCGCCGTCAACGACTTTCTGAATATTTTTCCAGTTGTTCAGTCCATCGGCGGCATTGCCGTTGACTACCAGGTTTTTCGATTCTTCAGCATGGGCAAAAATGCTGGCAACTGTCGTAACTCCGGCGAGAAAAAGAGAGATTCTTTTCATTTCACTCATTCCTTTCTTTATATTTAGCAATATCAATACATTATAGAAGCAATCCTATAATTATCAAATAAAAAAGTGAAATTTGCTGATAATCATTGCATTTACAGAATGCACCATGCTGTGCATAAGTAAATATGAATCAGGTTGTTATAACCTTTTTGTTTGCTGCGGATGGTTTTTCTAAGCTTGAAAAATATATTTTGTGAGAGTATATTAACAGCAGTTTAGTGAATATATTATAAATATACTAAGCATAACCGCAAAAATCTCTACAGGATTAATTTACGGGAATACGCTCAAGCCGGAGCGGAAATAAAACCAAATAAAAAAACGTGAAGCTTATGTCTGTTTGAGAGATTTTTTTTCGTACTTACTCGCATTGGCTTTAAGAAAGATTCACCAAGATTACTATCAATATTTTAATGATTTTACAGTTGTCTACTTTAAGTTCAAACCGTCAGGAGGAGGCAATTTGAAGCAGCGTGAGAATCCATTCAAAGCGATCAGACATATCGCAGAATATCTGCTGGTGCTTTTGGCGTATGCAGCCGTAAGATGGCTGCCGCATGGACTGATTTTTAAAATTTCGTCATTTTGCGGATTCTTTCTCTATATGCTGCCGTCAGTGCGGTGTATTGCGAAAGCCAATCTCAAGATATTCTTTCCGGAGAAGAGTGATAAGGAAATTTCCTCGATCGCCCGTCAGAGTGTTTACAACATTGTGCTTTCCGTCGCGGAACTTTTCTGGTTCAGCGGCAGACCTGATAAAGTCAGGAAATACCTTGACTTTGATCCCGCAATCGCCCGTGAATGGGAAACTTGCGTGAAAGAGGGACGGGGACTGATCTATGTATGTATGCACTTCGGCAACTGGGAACTTGCCGGCTTGATGATAAGAACTTTTATCAACGACAAGTTTGCAGTCATCGCACGGGAGGTAAGAAACCCCCGGCTTGACGCGCTTATCAACAACAGCCGCTGTACCGGCGGCAACCGGGTCATTCCAGCGAAGGGCGCGGTCAAGGAAATGATAAAGGCGTTGAAGGAAGGTTATGCGCTGGCAACGCTGGCGGACCAGAATACACGGGTCAGGGACGGCGGCATATTTGTTGATTTCCTGGGGCTGCCGGTGCCGGTCAGCCGCGTTCCGGCAATGTTCGGACGAAAGATGAATGCTACTGTAGTTGTCAGCGGGTGTATGCGGGTCGGCCACCGCTACAAAAGCTATTTTGCGAAGCTTCCGCGTGAAACCCAGGATTATACTGACGATGTGGAGATGACTCAGGATTTGATGAAAGTTGTCGAAGATATCATCCGCAAGAATCCGGAACAGTATCTCTGGTTCTACAAGCGGTTCCAGAATATCCCCATAGATGCAAGCGAAGAGCTTATAAAAAAATATCCGTACTACGCCGAACTGACCTCTGAACGTTTCTATAACAAGGCCTGCCCGCAGATAACCATCATTTCCCAAAAACGTTAACCGGAAAAGAACAACGGTTTATACTCTGCACGGCTGAACATTTAACATAGATTGCGAAGAATTTGAGAATTGGTTCTTATTCTGAGAGGCTGCCGATACCGGGGTATCGAAGAGTGCGAATCCAAACTCATAAAGATCGCAATCCCGCAATTGCGGGATGGTGTTTTGCGTCCGTTTTTCCGCTCCTTATTCAGTCGATATTAATATCGACTGTCAATCGGGTCGAAAAAATCCAAATACAGTTTTACTATGAAGAACATGAAGGAATTGAAGATAAGATACAGGCACAAAAACAATACAGAGTTAACCACCAAAGGCTCGAAAACGCACGAAAGAAAAAGTCAAGTCAGCGCATGGCTGCGGACATCGCAATCATGCGCCGGCTTCTGTTTTTTTAATTCCGGTATTTTTTCGTGTAATTTCATGTCTTTCGTGGTTAAAATGGTATTCACAGTGCTCTCTGCGGTGCAAGCTTAACCTACACTGAAACGCTGTCGGATTTAGACTTGTTCAGTTCCGCGGCGTGTTTGGTCAGGATCGGGTAAACTTTATTCTGCAGGAATTCGGCTGCCTGTTCGGGAGCACGGCCTACGAACGCCATGGGATTGACCAGTTCGTCCATGCGGGCGGCCACGGAGGTAAACAGCGGGTCGGTTTTCAGTCTTTCCAGCAGATCGTTTTCCCTGCCTTCCTCTTTGATTTTTCTGGCGGCTTCCATGGAATGAGTACGGATTGCTTCGTGAAGATCCTGACGGTTACCGCCGGCTTTCACTGCTTCCATCATGATGTTCTCAGTGGCCATGAACGGCAGTTCCGCGGCGACGCGGCGGGCGATCACGTTCGGCCATACCTGGATGCCGGAACAGATGTCGTTGAGCAGCGAAAGAATCACGTCCACCGCCAGGAAACCTTCCGGCAGCACGAGGCGGCGGATGGCGGAATCGTCGAGCGTGCGCTCAAACCATTGCGTCGCGTGAGTATTGGCGGCGTTGACGGGCAGGGAGATGACATATCTGGCCAGTGAGCAAACGCGTTCGCTGCGCATCGGATTGCGTTTATAAGCCATGGCGCTGGAGCCGACCTGCTTTTTGCCGAACGGTTCTTCGATTTCGCGGAGATTCGCCAGCAGTCTGATATCGCCCGCCAGTTTGTATGCCGACTGAGCGATGCCGGAAAGCACCGTCATCACAAAGTAATCGATTTTCCGGGTGTAGGTCTGTCCGCTGACGTTAACGATGTTGTCGAACCCCATTTTCGTCGCAACGCAGCGTTCCAGAGCTTTGACTTTTTCGTGATCGCCGTTGAACAGTTCCAGAAAACTGGCCTGGGTGCCGGTGGTGCCTTTGACGCTGCGGAACGGCAGATGTTCGATCTCATGCTCAAGCCGTTCGTAGTCCATGACCAGATCCTGAAGGTAGAGCGAAAAGCGCTTGCCGACGGTGGTCAGCTGTGCGGGCTGGTAGTGAGTGAAACCCAGCGTCGGCATATCTTTGTACTGTTCGACAACGTCAGCCATAGTCTTGATGACCTGGAGCAGCTTGCCGCGCAGCAGTCTCATGCCTTCCCGCATCTGTATAAGCTCGGTATTGTCGGTCACATAACAACTGGTTGCGCCGAGGTGGATTATCGGCATGGCGGACGGACATTGCGTGCCGAACGCATGAATATGACTCATCACGTCGTGGCGGAGTTCTTTTTCTTTGGCTTCAGCCAGTTCGAAGTCAATATCCTCGAGATGAGCGGCCATTTCGGCAATCTGCTGATCGGAGATCGCCAGCCCCAGCGCTTTTTCCTCTTCCGCCAGCGTCAGCCAGAGCTTGCGCCACGTGGAATGTTTGTTCTGGGGAGACCAGTTGAAGCTCATTTCCCGGCTTGCATATCTGCCGGTCAACGGGTTTTGATAGGTGTTGTAATCCATATTGTTTCCTTATCCTATTCATTTACGATTTTTTAATTTTTTCTTGAACTTTTGACTTATTGACATATCTTTAGCTGATTGTCAGTTGTCGTTTTACATAATTTGGAAATTGCATTTATGGAAAATAGCCTTTTCGTCGTTATTATCAAGGTTAAAAACCTTGATATTTGCCGATCTTTTTATCGGGATATCCTGGATATAGGGGAACCGGCGCTGGACAGTAATTTCTGGGTTGAGTTCAAACTCCCATGCAATTTTACTCTGGTGCTGGAGAAAGTTGACCGCAAAGGTTCCACCGACGCCGATAACATGGTCTGGGGATGCCAGATTGAGAATATTGATTTAATCAAGTCGAGGCTTGACGAATACGGTTATCATATCCGCCTGGAGAAAGCTCACCGCATCGGCGTGGATTTTTATATTTGCCATGACCCGGAAGGCAATGCATTCTATCTGTTGTCAAAACAGCATGAAGATATCCAGTTTCAGTCTGAAAACGGGGACTGGCTGCCGGACGAGATAGGAACCACGAAAGAATGGAAGACGATCAGGCTTTTCAAAACGCCTGCGAATGCTGATTAAAAACTGCTTTCATGACTCTCCGTATTCGCTATAATCGGATGCAGCCAAGAGTCCAGTTTCTTCGTTAATTGTTTCCTGATGCGTTAAAACTTTTACCCATTTTTTCATGAAAAACCGCAATTTATGCTTGAAACTGCGGACTTAAAATAATAAGTTAGTTGCTTGTCCGTGAGTTGTTTGAATATGCCGGTCAATCAAGTTATGGTTCATTTACTTACGTCATGCAATCCAGTAGTCTGAAAAGGTTTAAATTTATGAGTTCGTACAGGTTGTTTTTAATAACTGTTTTTTCATTGCCTGGTATTATACTTTTTGCAGGATGTGTTAATATAGTTTATGTCGGGCAGGAATACCCGCAAAGAAATCCTGACGCCGAGATCATGTTCTATAATTCTAAAGAAGATGTTCCAAAAGATACCTATCGCATAATCGGACGCGCAAATATTGATGCTCCCGGCTCCTATAATCCTGCTGAAATAAAGAAAAAAATTCTCAATAAAGCACGGTCGTGCGGTGCGGATGCGGTTGAAGTTGTCGAGTTCAAACGTGAAAAAAGCGGAGAACAGAAGGTTTCTACCACCAATAATGAGTATGACGGTGTGGTCGGTACCTGGGCAAACAATGGCGTGCGTTCAAACGGTTCGCCGATTTATGTTGACTCTTTTGACAAAACCGTTCCCTTGAAACAAGCTGTTCATGAAACTTTTGAATTGAAAATAAAAATACTTTTCCTCATTTCGAATGAGCGTTTCCAGGAATACCAGAAAAAGGCCGCAGAGGAGCAGCAGAAAGACCGTGCCAAAGAACGGATGGACCGCGAGATCGAAAGTAAAAAACCTCTGGACAAGCGGGAACTGGAAATGCTTAATATGTCAAAATCCATTCAGGCTGATTTATAAATCCGGATTAGTTACTTTGAAAGTTTTCAGGTTTTTAGAAAAAACTTTTCGTCGTCCGGTATTTTTCACTTCTGAAACAAGAGCTTTTTTAAACATAAAATTTCCTCAAAAGTAAAAAAGAGCTCTTTGCAAGTGTTTTTTGCTCAAAAAACAAAAAAAATCAAATTTTTTTAGTATTTGTATAACATATTTATAATAAAAGACTTATATTATAAAAAATGTTTTTTTTGAGGCTGAAAATCCATTTTTTTACAAAAAAACGAAAAAAGTCATTTGTCAAACAAACAAAGCTAGTTATATTTATTCTCAGTCGTTAACCTTAACCCCTTGGAGGAGGGACCATGAAACATTCATTCTATGACGTCAAGGCGAAGAAGAAAGTCGAAGCAGTCGTAACCAAGAAAGTCACTTACGGAAAGAAGGGCAATGAAAGATATGCTTTCAAGGCTCAAACTGCCGATAAGCGCAATCTCACTGCCTTTGTAAGCAAGAAAGACTGGGATAAGGCTGTTGTCTAATCTTCTCCTTTTGAACAGAAATACTCCTGTGTCTTTGTATGCGGGAGTATTTTTTTTGATTTGGAGTAACAGATTTTGGAGAATGTCAGTCTTATACCGCTACAACAATGTCTTCTCTGCCTAATGCCTTCCTCACTGCGGCTATGGCCAGAATCGAGTTCAAATCCACCAGCGGCACGGAAATATCACCGGATTTCAATACAATCGGAATTTCCGTGCATGCCATGAGGATGATTTCAGCGCCTTTGGCGGCCAGCTGCTCCGCCGCCATAATCAGCAGTTCTCGTGGTTGTATATGGCCATTCCCCGCCTTGATGCCCTGAATGCCGAAAATCGCTTCCATTACCGAAGTATGCTGCAATTCGGTTTCCGGCGAGACCAGCTCTATTCCCATTGTGGCGAAAACATCGCGGTATAATCCGGATTCCACGGTCGGGGTGGTGCCAAGGATACCGGCCTTTTTTAGCCGGGGATAATTCAGTTTAATAAAGTCCGTGCTGGCATCAATGATACTTAGAAATGGTATTTTCAGATGCTTTTCAATTTTGTGTATGAAAAGATGAGCAGTATTGCAGGGAATGATAAGGAAATCAGCCCCGGCTGCTTCAAGACTTCTGGCGGATTTAATCATCGCCGGGCAGGGATCTGCCCCGCGCCCGTAAAATGCCGCGATACGGTTGGGGATTTTTGGATTATTGTCAATAATAATACGGATGTGATCCTGATCGGTGGCGGCCGGAGTAAACTTGACAATTTTACTAAAAATATCAACCGTGGCTGCCGGCCCCATGCCGCCCAGGATACCTATCGTCAATGATTCTTTTTTCATAATTTATAAAACCAATATATATAAAATCGGCAAATAGACGCTGCTTTCACTTGCCGATATTGCTTTTGTTAGTGAACATATATATATTATGCAAAGGTTTGAGCTTTGCAATTAGAATATATAAATAATTTGAATTATTCTTTATGAGTGTTTTTTCTAAAATCGCAGGAAAGACGGTGTCGATTGTCACTTTGACGGCACTGGTGTTCTTTTTTATTCTGTTCTTCGGATTCATTTACCTGTACGACTTGGAGATGCGCGAGAAATCTCTGGAAAAGTTCCGCGATGAAAACCAGAAAAAAGCAATGCTTATCAGCTACTTTTTCTTTGAGCGCAAGAATTCGATTGAAAGCCTTGCCTCCAATAAACAGATTGAAAATTATTTCCGCGATGTTTCAAGCCGTGCGCCGCTGGGAACGATAGAGAAAGATATCGAATCGCTGCATAGTTTTTTCAGAGGTTTTCTTGATTCGGAAAAAATCGAAAATAAAAATATCTATTTCCGGATTGTGCTGCTGGACAGAAATGCCAATGTCGTAGCAGATACCGGCGGACTGCCGGAATCGCCGCCAGCCTCAAGCTGGCCGCTGCTGCTGGCCAGAAAATCAAAATCAATCGAATTGATTGCCGGAAACCAGGGCGAACTCCCTGAGATTGTTATAAAAGCCCCTTGTTATATTGCTGACCATTTCGCCGGAATGCTGGTGGCTTTCCCGTCATGGGAAACATTCCTGGACAATCTGTTCAAAACTTCACTTCAGGACAAGTCGAATTATTTGTACTGTATGATGTACCGCAATACGCTTCTCTATAAGGTCGGGGCCGGGTTCAAAAATGAACTGGACAATGACGTTTTGAGCAAACTGCCTACAACCCAGGTGATCCCGCTGAATATCGATAAGAAAGGGGTGCTGGTGCCGGTTGAAGGCGAAGACTTCCGCCATGGTAATTATGTCGGCATTAAGCTGCCGGTGGATTACACGCCTTTCCGGCTGGTTTCGCTCTTGCCGAAGCGCGCGGTTCTCTCTTCCGATCAATATATGCAACTATTGCTGATTTTGTTTGTGCTGCTGATTGTGATTCTGGTCGGGATTGTCTTTATCGCATATAATTTTATGCGCAATAAAATTCTGGAAAATAAGCTCAATGATGAAAAGCTGCGAAAAGAGCTTGTGGAGACGAAAAACGCCGAACTGGAAAGCCAGATTTGTGCTAAAAACGCGATAGAAAAGGAACTGAAGAAAGCGAAAGAACAGGCGGAATCCGCCAATGACGCAAAAAGTATTTTTCTGGCTAATATGAGTCATGAACTCCGCACACCACTGAACGGGATTATCGGCATGACTGAACTGCTGAATGAAACAGAGTCTGAGAACGAACGCAAGGAACTGGCCGGCATCGTTCTCAAATCATCCTATTCGCTGCTGACAATTATCAATGAAATCCTTGACCTGTCTAAAATCGAAGCAGGGAGACTGGAACTGGAGCAGAATGAATTTGATATCAATGAAATAAGTGTCGCTTCACTTAAATCGCTGCTGCTGCGGGCTCAGGAAGCCGGTATCCAGTTCTCCTGGTATATTGATCCGCTGATTCCTAAATGTCTTATCGGCGACTATAACAAGCTCATGCAAGTCATTATCAACCTTGTCTCCAATGCCATTAAATTCACTCCTGTCGGTTCGGTTCTGCTGAAAATAAAAATGAAAAAGCTGGAAGAAAACAACAATAAAGCATGGATTGATTTTTCAGTTAAAGATACCGGTATCGGGATTCCTGATGAAAAACAGCGTGTCATTTTTGATGCATTCGTCCAGGCGGACAGTTCCGTTTCCAGAAAATACGGAGGTACCGGTCTCGGTCTTTGTATCTCCAGCAAAATTATCAACCTGCTGAACGGGCGTATTAATTTGAAAAGCGATCCTGGTGTCGGCAGCGAATTTTATTTCACGCTGCCATTCTCGTATAGAGTCAAGAAGACAGAGGTAATGATCGGCAAGTCCGGCTCTATTTCGCTTTTGGGACTCAAGCCTGGCTTGAAAATATTGCTGGTTGAAGACAATAGCGTCAACCGCATGCTGGTAATGAAGCTCTTTGAGAAATCAGACCTGATTGTGGAGCAGGCTGAAAATGGCGCTGAAGCTATCCAGGCATATCGCAGCAAACAATACGACATGATTTTCATGGATCTGCAGATGCCGGTCATGGGCGGTCTGGCGGCTACTGCCGAAATTAGAAAAATCGAGCAGGAAACTGGTCGCCACGTGCCGATTGTCGCAATGACGGCGAATGCCATGAAGGAAGACCGCGAGGCGTGTATGAGCGCTGGAATGGATGATTTCGTTACCAAGCCGGTAAAGAAAGATATTCTCTATGAAAAGGTGACAAAGTATCTTTCCTTAGAGAATGCATCGTAAAAAAATCATATTTTTTGATTTTTTAAGGATTGAGATTTGAATTTTTGCTTTTTTCAAGCATATTTCTAACCCTGTAACAGTTGATTGTTATGTGCGCCCATAGCTCAGTTGGTAGAGCAAATGACTCTTAATCATTGGGTCGGAGGTTCGAGTCCTCCTGGGCGCACCACTTTTTCTCCTCAAAACAACGATTCCAAGATTCTTCTGTCTTGTTACGTCTTCTTCTGGTTTCTCCCTTAAAAACGGTACATAAGATAATTATAAGCTAACTGGTCTTTGAGGCAAGTAGATATTATCACTGCGGCTGTGCAGATGCAAAAAAACAATTTTTATGGTCTTACTTTTATCCTGTTCGCAGTTTTTGCGTTCTGGGTTTCTTAAATAATCCCAGCAGCTTGAAAAAATATTTTCATTCTTTTTTGCTGAAATAAATAAATTGATATTGACTTTTTTAAAACCCCCATTATATTAATATTTATCAGTGACGTTCATGAGGCTTCTGTCCTGATAGTTGTTGTTAAATAATTTGCTCAGCAGATTTAATGTTGAAAGACGAAAGTTTTCTTATTCGCTCTGTCCGTCCATGTGGGCGCGGCAGGCACTGATCCGCCGACCCTTATTTTCGCTCTGTCCGTCCATGTGGGCGCGGCAGGCACTGATCCACCGACCCTTATTTTCGCTCTGTCCGTCCATGTGGGCGCGGCAGGC
>CAIPAT010000146.1 GCA_903863035.1 uncultured Lentisphaeria bacterium | reverse complement strand
TTCCAGTAACCCGACAGCGCGCGCTGCCACCGGCGCCAGACAATTCCGCGTTTGACCATAAAATATCCTCCTGGTTATTGTTGAAGGATAATTTACTCGGAGGAAAACAAAGTAACAGATGGGGCTGGCTGGACGCTTACAGGGGCGGCTCAGTTTCTGGGGCGGTCTTTCCACTCAGCGGACACTGCCTTATGGAACAGTGGATCAGGTAGTTGCCGAATCTAAAAAGCTGCTGGAGAAAGGCCTTGGCGGCGGTTATATTTTTGCCCCGGCGCATGGAGTTGAGGGCGATGTGCCGCTGGAAAATATGCTGGCATTCATCAATACTGTCCGGCAGCAGAAGGGCTGGCTGGCACAGCAGTAAACTGGTTAATTGTTAATTGTTAATGGTTAATGGTTAATGGGGAATGGGGAATGGGGAATGGGGAATGGGGAATGGTTAATGGATTTGCTGTAGCGCCGTCCGTTTTGGACGGCAATCCCATAAGTCCCATAAGTCCCATAAGTCCCATAATTCCCATAATTCCCATAATTCCCATAATTCCCATAAGTCCCATAATTCCCATAATTCCCATAATTCCCATAATTCCCATAATTCCCATAAGTCCCATAAGTCCCATAATTCCCATAAGTCCCATAAGTCCCATAATTCCCATAATTCCCTTATTTATGAAAAGCCAGTTTCATGGATACTGTATATGCTCTTGCTTTCCCGGTTTAACGGTATATTTTTCAATTATAATAATGGGGAAATAAACACGGAGCGGCCGGGTGCATATATTTTATCAAATTGACAATGAATTCTTAGTTGTTGCCACGCTGATTATTTTTTGCGCCACGTATACCGGCCTGGCCGTCGGCCGGGTCCGGGGACTTAAACTGGATCGTGCCGCAATCGTGCTGCTGGGCGCGATAGCCATGCTGGCGCTGGGCTGTATTTCGTTGAAGAAAGCTGTAGATTCGGTTAATTTTGAAACGATACTGCTGCTTTTCAGTCTGATGGTAATTGCGGCACAACTGCATTATGCCGGATTTTATCATCAGGTCGCCGACCGTATTTCACTGCGGCTGGACCGTCCGGTATATTTCCTTGCCCTGCTGATGGTCACCAGCGGCGTACTGTCGGCGTTTCTCAATAACGATGTGGTCTGTCTGGCGTTTACTCCTGTAGTGGCCGTGGCGCTGCTGCGCAAACGGCTGAATCCTGTTCCTTTCCTGATCGGACTGGCCATCGCCAGCAACATCGGCTGTGCGCTGACGCTGATCGGCAATGCCCAGAACGTGCTTGTCGGCCAGGTCGGACATTTAAGTTTCGGAGGATATATGCTGTGGGCGGCACTGCCGGTAACACTGGCGATGGCAGGTGCTTTCGGTATAATTTATCTTATCGCACGCCGCAGTTTTTACCTGGAGGGAAAGGATGTTGTTTCCGAACAACTGGAAGATGTAACTCCCTTTGACAATTGGCGGGCGGCAAAAGGTATCGGCATGATCTGCATCATTGTCATTTTATTTTTCACTCCGCTGCCGCGTTATCTGGTGGCGCTGGCCGGGGCAGGAATGCTATTATGCAGTCAGCGGCTTGAGAGCAAGAAAGTTCTGGCGTTGGTTGACTGGCAGGTTCTGCTGCTGTTTATGAGTCTGTTTGTCGTGGTCGGTGCATTCTGCAGCAGCGGGATGACGGGGCCGATACTCAAGCTGATTGAAGATCACGGTATTGATTTGCATAATTCCTATATCCTGGCGCTGATTGCAGGAGTTCTCAGCAACCTGATTAATAATTCTGCGGCAGTAATGCTGCTGGTAAAACTGCTGGATTTCAGCCTTCCGGTTAATGGCTATGTGCTCGCTGTTTCCAATTCATTTGCCGGCAATATGCTTGTCATCGGCAGTGTCGCCAATATTATTATGATGCAGGGCGCCGCTGCTTGCGGCGTAAAAATTTCTTTCCGAGAATTTGCCCGATATGGAGTCCCGACAACGATTTTTTCGTTCGGGATTCTTATGCTATGGATATTTGTGACGCAATTGTTCTAGCAGTCTGTCGGACTGAAGACTTCGTAACGAGAAAATCATCGGGCAAAGCCGGATTTTCTGGAGAAAAACTGAGAATAGCAACGCTATTTGATGTCTTTTCGACTAAAATTCCGGCAAAGTCCGGGATTTTTCGCAGTAGAAGGCATAAGTCCGACAGGCTGCCAGGATTCCGCACTTGTTTTCCTGATTTTAAAGTGTATTATGGTTTGCGGTATAAAATAAGACAATAAAGAAAGTTTTATGATAAAAATTGGTGAATACAATAAATTGAGAGCCTGGAACCCTTCTGATTTCGGGTTTTATCTGGCTGACGGTACTTCGAAGGTGCTGCTGCCGAATAAATACGTTCCCGAAGGATTGAAGGTCAGAGACGATATTGACGTATTTGTGTATACCGATTCGGAAGACCGTCCTGTCGCTACGACTTTGAAGCCCAAAGCCATAGTCGGCGAATTCGCCCTGCTTACCGTTAAAGAGGTAACCCCGATTGGAGCGTTTCTGGACTGGGGCCTGGAAAAAGATCTGCTTGTACCGTTTAAAATGCAGCTTGATGATATGAAACCGGGCAAGTCTTATTGTGTGCGCGTGCTGTTGGATGAAGAAACCAACCGGGTAATCGCAACCACCAAAGTGAAAGAATATCTACGCTACGATCCGGTTGATTTCAAAGTCAACCAGGAAGTTGACATACTGGTGATCGGGTTCAATGATATCGGTATTGACGTGATTGTCAACGGCGAATATTCCGGCATGCTTTACCGCAATGAGGTTTTTAAGATAATCGAGGCCGGAGACCGCGCTAAAGCTTATGTTAAAAAGATCCGGGAAGACGGCAAACTTGACCTGGCGCTGCAGCCGCAGGGGTATCGCAAAGTCGTGCCGACCGCCGCGGAGCAGATTCTGGATGCGCTGAAATACTACAACGGTTTCCTGGCAGTGAATGATAAAACCACTCCCGCCGAGATCGAACGTCAATTTCACATGAGCAAAAAGACTTTCAAAAAAGCCATAGGCAGCCTTTACAAAGCCCGCATCATCAAAGTCGAAGAGAGCGGCATAACTCTTATCAAAACTTGAACCGCATATTTTATGAATAAATAGAATTCAGTCTTGTTATTTGGTAAAATAAATATACTAATGATCAGGATATTCGCTTTTTATTTGCAAAACAATTCTATTTTTAGATTAAATGTCTTGACAATATTTTTCATTTAAGCTATAATCATTAATAACAATAAGTGTTGTGACTGGGGAACAACAATGAATTCTATCAACCTGTTAAAGAATAAAGACTGGGTGCGGAAGAACAAGCGCCAAGTGTCAATATTGCAAAATATCTGGATGGGCGATGGCATCAGCCGGAAAGAAATCGGGCAGAAGCTGAACGTCACGAAGATGACGGTGACTAATTGCATAGACAAACTTATTGAGCGCGGATTGGTGGAAGAGAGCACCCCCTCTGTAATCAGCGACCGCGGTCGTCGTCCGGTTCCTATATACCTGAAACATGATTTATTTTACAGCATCGGTATCAGTTTTTATGACTTGACTTTCGCCAGGATTTTATTGATGAACGCCAAAGAGGAAACGGTTGGCGAAAAGGAACTGCATAATCTTCCGGGAGATAACTGGCAACATAAATGCGACAGGGTCATTGAACAGATTAAGGCAATGCTGCAGGAAAAATGTATTGATATGGTCAATGTCGCCGGGATTGGTATTTCGCTGACAGGGATTTTGAGGCCTGAACATGGCATGGTGGTTTCCTCCTCGCAATTTGAAGAGAATCGTGACATTAATTTATGCGAGTATTTTAAAGCGGAAACCGGCAAAGACTGTTTCATCATCAATCTGCCGCATCTGCTGGCCATGATGGAACACAAATGGGGCAAGGCCAAAACGATGTCTTCGTTTCTTTATTTTCACCATCACTACGGAGTTGGCATGTTTCTTGACGGGGCGTTGTATCGCGGTCATCAGTGCAATGCCGGGGAAGTCGGAATGATGCAGATCAGTGAAGACGGCGATCAGAACCTGGATGGCCGTCAAGGCACCGTCGGCATGATCATGCCGTTTTATAAAGTCAGTGACCGGATTCAACAAATCATTGCGGACAACGGCAATACCAAGGTCAGAAATTATATGTTTAGCGACACCGGCAAGGTCACGCTGCCGGTGATTGTCAGCGCGATCAAGGACGGAGACCGCATCTGTGCTCAGTTAATGAGTGAATATTTTGAATATGTCGGCAAGACAATGATCAATCTGGCATACATATTTAATCCGGAAGCGATTTTTCTGCAGCCATGGACTGCTGACATCCCCCAAGTGTCGATAGATATAGTGCGCCGGATCATGGGGCATTACGGGGTGCATAACTGGGGACTGCATACGGATGTTATAAGTGCGCAATGCGGTGATGGCGACCTGGCCAAAGGGGCGGGGTTGCTGCCTGTAAATAAACTTTTCAACCAGAATTTTATATAAATGGAGGCAGCTTATGTTAAAGAAAAGTTCACTGTCCGGTAAATCGAATTTTACACTCATCGAACTCCTGGTCGTGATCGCGATCATCGCGATTTTGGCCGCAATGCTGCTTCCAGCGCTGAATAAAGCGCGGGAAAAAGCAAAAACCGCGTCTTGCTCGAGCAATCAGAAGCAAATCGGCATGGCATTTGTCAGCTATACCAATGACTATGACAGCTATCTGCCTAAGGCTATACTTTGCGAGTACGGATATTACTGGAGCAATATGCTGTATGCCTTGACCAGCAGCAGACCGTTGAATAAAGCAGGGCTCTGCGGCTGCGGTATTGGGCATCAGAACATGAATAACTATATCAATTACTGCAATCAGGGTAATCGTAACGAAACTGGCACCATGTTTAAGTGTCCGTCCCAGACGTGTACCTATGCAAACACCGGCGTGGGTACGAAACCTAACCCGATATCCTATGGCATGGGCTGGTTTCTTGGCGGTTCGCCAACATACAACAGCACTAATGCTGCCAACGCGTGGCTGAAAATAACCAGATTACCGGTAATATCTGAATCCATGCTGGTAATGGAGCACGGCAATATGTATGCCGATGCCTGGATGTGGAATACATATACCATCGGGTACGGTTTTTTCGGTTTGAACGGAGGCTTGCATGCGAAAGGGCTTAATGTGCTGTATTCCGACGGCCATGTCGGCTATAAAAATATGAAAGACATTCCAACCAGCAATACTTCGGCTGACGGCAGGAGATTCTGGCAGGGAATTAAATAATAATTCCTGCGGCCAGGCCAACCGGCGCATGGCGATGAGAAATAATAAAAAAGAGGAGAGAAAATGTTAAAAAAATGGTTCGCAATGGTCTTGCTTACCGTGCTGGCGGCAAATTATGTGTCGGCGCAGCAGCCTGTCCAGTCGCCGTATGAATACAAAAGCGATGGCTTTTCCTGTACGGTCTGGCCGGACGGCAGTGTCCATAATCTGAAAGCCGGGAATGCCGTGGTGCTCAAGGATATTGGATTACTGGGAAACTATTTGATCGCAAAGGACAAACCGAAACACGATGCCCGTTATTTCCAGGGCACGGATGATTCAGTTCAGGCAACGGTTAAAGATACCGGCAGCAATACCTTTATCATTGAAAAAAATGGCACGCTGAATAATGCAATGTTTGCACCGGGCGGCAAATTTACTGAAAAGGTAACGCTTTCACCGTTTGAAATCAATTTTGATTACGAAATTGAAACCACGACGGAATATCAGGCAAACGGCCCGGTGTTTTGCACTTTGACCTACGCTCCGGTCGAAGCGCTTGCCGGGCGCGGCTACAAGAGTGTGCATGCCACAGGCAAGGAAGCAATGACGGTTTTTCAGAAAGACTATAATGACAAAACCAAACTGCACATGGCCGATGTTAAAAATCTTAAAATCTCTCTTGAAAATGGCGTAGTCGAATTTTCCACCCCGGATAAAGTTAATTTTTTCATGTCGGATACCAGGAGTTACGGCGGCAAAGAGTTCCGGTTTGATTTCAAAGAAGAATACGCCTGGAAAAGTGATCCATATGTGTTCCCCGCCGGAACTAAATTTAAATGGTCGTTTACGATCAAATACCAGAAAAGTGAGTAATTATACTCTGCACTGCTGAAAATTTAACATAGATTGTGAAGATTTTGAGAATCGGTTCGTATTCTGAGAGGTTGCCGACACCGTGGTATCGAAGGCCTCGAAGAGTGCAAATCCAAAATCAAAGGATCGTAATCCCGCAGGCGCGGGATAAGTGTCTTGCGGTCATCTTTTTCCGTTCCTTTTTCAGGCGATGCGGGTATCGCCTGTCAATCGGAGAGAATAAATCCAATCCACCTGCTCGTCTATTCTCAAATTTCAACTGTGCAGAGTATAAAATGCTTTTGCTCCGTGCTCCGCTGCAACGCTGTCCGCCCGCCGGCGGTTGATGTCGCATACGGTAACCAGTTCCGCCGTCTCTATTCATATGACCGACTCCCATATTGGCGACGCCAACGATGCCGATTCTTACTTTATCCATTTTTGATTTAGGAGCCGTAAAGAAAATAATCTTAACATCTTCGCGCTTCTCCCGAATGCCTTTGTGTTTGCCGGTTCGTTACATACCTTCAGGTATGCGCCTTACCGGCAATTCCCAAAATCTCTTCGGGATATTTCGCGAGACTTGTCAAGTTTATTTCTTGACAGCTCC
>CAIPAT010000145.1 GCA_903863035.1 uncultured Lentisphaeria bacterium | reverse complement strand
CGCGGATTTCGCTGCTGGCGCTGCCGCCCAGGATTGGACGGTCTGTTATGAGCGCGGTTTTTGCCCCTCCCCTAGCGGCGGATACGGCGGCGCATATGCCCGCCGGACCGGCCCCGACGACAACTACCTCGAAGTCCAAAACGGTTTCAGTTAACGTCCGCGTTCCCTGGCAGGCTTTCCCTTCAAGCATGGGACTGCAAATAACATTCGCATTCATATTCATAATTAACTTTCCTTTTTTATTATTTCATCCGCTACGGCGGAGCATTGCAATTCAGATATTTGTCTGGAATAGTAATTCCCAGACAAAATGTCACATGTATCATTTTTTCAAAGATACAACATTGTCAATGATAATCAACTGATTTGAATAATAATTGATATTTCTTTGTTTTATTTTGAATTTCAATATAGACATTCAAATTAAATAGGATATAATTAAAATTATTAATGTCACATGTATCATGCTTGTAATGAAGACAAGTTAGGGACAGAGTAAGCGAGGTAATGGAAATGCGAAATTGGAAAATAAAGTTTTTAACGACGAGACGAGAACCGTTGTAATGAAAAATAGCTAACAGGAGGAAGAACACAACATGAGAGAGAAACGTAAGTATAGTCTGGTCGATGATGTGTCTATGATGAGCGGCAATGCAGGGATTCGCAGTGTATTTACAATGGTGGAATTGCTAGTAGTTATTGCCATCATCGGCATTCTGGCGGCCATGTTGCTCCCGGCTTTGAGCAAAGCAAAAGAGGCGGGCAAACAGATAGCCTGCAAAGGCCAACTCAAGCAACTCGGATTGGCCTACAATATGTACAGCGATGATTACAATGACTATCTAGCCGTGTGGGACGATGTCGTTTACCCGGGAATAACGACACACTACTATTGGAGCTATAAACTATCCCCATATGTAGGCGAAAAGATCAAGGACATAGGTGGGGGCTGGTTTCGTCACAACGACGGTAAGCAGTCGGGCATATTCTTCTGTCCGTCGGGTCCGACTAAGGCGTCAAATAGCGGCACCCCCACTTACGGGATATACGTTTACGGTGCCGGTGGCGGAGGTTACGGCACTTACAAACCCTACCGTAAACGGAGCGATATCAAAAACCCGAGTGTCCAGATCCTGCTGGGAGACAGCATTAACGGCACAGCCGGCAGTATTTCAATTTTTTCTTCTGGGACTTGGCATGATTATCGCCATTTGAACCAGATGGATCTGCTGTTTCCGGACGGACACTGCGATGCGGCCAGACAAGTTGAACTGATTAATACTTCAGCCGCTTTAACTTCGGGGCCGTGGCAGGCTAACTGAAATACCTGAAATGGTGACGAAAAGAGTTAAAAATAATTAAGTTTTCAAATGAGATTGCATCATGAATGAATTTCCAATCTATCTCGGCTCGATCCTGCTCGAACCGAACCGCTGGCCTGACCGGCCGGACACAACTTATAGCCGCCTCAGTCGGCTGAACGGCATCCGCCAGGGACCGCCGCGCATTAAAGTCAGCGAATGGCTGGAACGCGCCGCCTCCGACGGCTTCGATGGTGTCGAGCTGTGGGAGAACCATGTACTCCTATGCGACAACGAGGAATTTTCGCGCCTCTGCAGTCCGCCCCTGCCGGTTGCTGTCTACAGTTCCTATTTCCCTCTCGATGATGCGGGTGCGTTGCGGCGCGAGGTGGCGCTGGAGGCCATGCGTGAACTTGGGGCGCAGGGCGTCAAATACAATTTTGGCGAGAATGCCGGATGCACCGGGGAATATCTCCGCAACCTGCGTGCGTGGACGGCGCAACTCGATCCGGGAGTGAGAGTTATTTGCGAGTGCCATGGGAACGACATTGCAGCTAAACCCGAAGTCGCAGCCAGTCTGATGGAATCCCTTGGCAATAATCGCTTCCAATGCACCGTTCATTTCGCGGATGAATATATGGGACGGCCGCTCGAGGATTGGCTCAAACATCTCGGCGCCCGCGTGCGGCATGTCCATGTAGGCCGAGTGGTTGAACATGGAAAGG
>CAIPAT010000144.1 GCA_903863035.1 uncultured Lentisphaeria bacterium | reverse complement strand
CGGAGCAGGCGTGGAAGTGGATCAAGCCATTAGTTCATGCGCCAAGAACAAGCGAGAAAGGATGTGAAGAAATTATCTCGCGCTTTCGCAAAATCATGGCTGCATGAATAAATAAACGGTTGGCAAATCCCCCGGATATCGGAATTGGAGCGTGGCGTGATTTATTATTCAAATATTTATGACGATATGCTTAGCACTTGCTGAAACGCTGTTACTGCTTTATTGGCAGAAGTTTTGCGCAAATGGTTATACTCTACCCTCCTGAAAAATTAACATAGACTGCCGGACGTGAGTCTTGCGGCTGTCTTTTTTTCGATCCTAATTCAGGCTATATTCATATCGCCAGTCAGTCGGAACGAAAAAATCCAATCCGCAATCCTGCTCGTCTATGTTAATTTTCAGGCTTATATAGAGTATAGATACTATGCTTTTTCACCGGACAGAAGCTTTAAAATTTGAATTTTCAGTTGCAGTATATATATTCTTCTCCTTGGGAAGAAGATAATTCTGATTTGAGGCATGCAGAAATTGATGTCTGTTATTTAACTATAGGATAAGTTTTTATGGGATTATTGCCAAGGCTGACTCCAGCGCTGAATATCCTGCCGGATTCATGGGAATTTCACCTGCCTGCAGGGATGAGGATTGTTGACGTCAGAAATCTTGAAGAGTTAGCGGAGCATGCCGATGCGTGGGCTGAACTTTTCGCCAGGTCTGCCGGATTAACGCCGATGCTTTCCTATCCATGGATGAGCGCATATTTTAAAAACAAAGTAGTTTATCCTGAAAGCTGGCTTTGCCTTTTTGCCTACGAGGGCAAACAGCTGGTCGGCGTTTTTCCGTTAATTGCCGGGTATGCATACCGGTTTATTAAGTTCTCGCCGCTGCTTTTCAAGCTGCCGTATGATATTCTGCATACGAAATCGGTTGACGCGTTGACAATTCAGGGGCGGGAGGATGTTCTGGGCGTGTTTTTTGATTATCTGTCCCGCATTCCGTCAGTTTATCCTTTTTTCAGTTTCAAGTATTTACCGGCACATTCTCCGTCAATGATTTACTTCACCCGGCAGAGAAGGGAAATGTGCGTTATACAAAAAACGGCAGGATTTCAAAATATCCTGCCGCTGCCGGACAGCGCGGAAAAGTACAGAGCAGGTTTGTCCAGTAAATTCCGTCAATATTTAAAGCGTAATACCCGGAAACTGGATGAACTTGCCGGCGTGAAATTTACAATTTATGATAAAAATTATCCGGCGTGTGAAAACATTGCGCGTTTTTTAGAAGTAGAGCATAAAAACTGGAAAGGACAGCAGTCAAGTTCTTTGAAGGCGGATCCGGCGAATGCCGGTTTATTTGCTGACGCCGCGGAACTTTTCACCGCCAGTGATATGATGCATTTTAATTTTCTTGAAGCTGAAGGAAAAACCATTGCCGGACAATATGCAATCAGGTCCAACCGTTCGCTCTATGTACATAAGATCGGCTATGATGAGGACTATATCGCGTGTTCTCCTGGCAATTTATTATTTAATAAAGTAATAGAGCATGCTTGTGAATCGGGAAAGCTTGATGAATTAAATTTCATGTCTGACAGCACATGGCAGTCGAAGTGGAATATTGAAAAAAGACCGCTCTATAATCTGCTTGTCTTTCCGCGCAAAACGGCAATATCATCGCTGTTAACGCTAATTTTACAGTCAGGTATTCTCCGGAAGCTGAATAAGCATCTTCCGTACAAGCAGAGTGTGAAAGCGGACTGACTTGGTTTTGTAGTCGCTTTGGCGGCGGAAATATAGTCCCGTCATACGGGATTAGTAATGTTGTTATAATTGAAGGAGGTAGTTTCATGGGATTATTGCCCAGGCGAGTTTCAGCACTGAATATCCTGCCGGATTCATGGGAATTTCACCCGCCTGCCGGAATAAGGATTGCTGATGTCAGAAGTTTCGAAGATTTAGCGGAACATGCCGATGCGTGGGCTGAACTTTTCCGGAAAGCAGACAGATTGTCTCCATTGCTTTCCTACCCGTGGATGAACGCTTTTTTTCAAAATATGGTTACTCCGTCGGAACGGTGGCTTTGTCTTTTCGCCTACGAGAACGACCGCATCATTGGAATTTTTCCTTTAGTGGCTAGTTATTCGTACCGTTTTATGAAGTATTCGCTGCTACTTTTTAAGTTGCCGTACCATTTTGCACACACCAGCGGCACTGACTGCCTGACGCTTCCCGGCCGGGAAGATATTTTTGGCGTTTTTCTGGATTATCTAAACCATATTCCATCAGTTTTTCCTTGCTTCAGCTTCAAGCATGTTCCGGAACATTATACTTCTATTAAATATTTTTCCGGCAAAAAACATAAGATGTGCGTGGTGCGCAAGCCAGCCGGATTTGAAGATTTTATTCCGATTCAGGGAAGTGCGGAAAAATATATTTCAAGGCTGTCCTCAAAATTTCGGCGAAACCTGAATAAGGCATGCCGCGACTTAGAGGAACTAAAAATTATCAATTTCCTCTTTTGCGAAAATACTCGATCCATACAGGAAAATACTGCCCGTTTTCTGGAAACGGAAAACCACTGCTGGAAAGGGAAGCGGGAAACTTCAATTAAAAATTATCCCAGCAGCGCCAGAATGTTTGAAATCGCTGCCGAAAGTCTCGCCAGGCAAGGCATGATGGCATTTAATTTTCTCGAAGCCAGCGACAAAACCATTGCTGCGCAGTATGCCATGCAGAGCAACCGCACAATTTATATCCTGAAAATGGCATATGATGAGGATTATGCAGTATATTCTCCGGGGAACATACTTATGCTAAAGGTGATTGAAGAAGCATACCGCTCCGGTGCTTTTGACGAAGTGAATCTGATATCAGGTCCGCCTATATTAGAAAAATGGAATGTACAAAAAAGACCATTATATCATCTGATCGTTTTCCCTGAAATCCCTGTTTTGTCGCGCCTGTTGAAATTGATTATCCAATCAGGAAAAGTCCATAATTTTAACATTCCACGCTAGCGTTTTAGTATACTCTATACGAGCCAATTCTCAAAATTTTCGCAATAAAAAAGTGAATTTTACTTGAAAAAACTCAATGGCTTGGTAAATTGTATCCCCTTTTGAATGGCAAGTTTATCTATAGAACTTAAAAAACTGGAGTCAACAATGGCAAGAGAGTACAATGTTGCGGTCGCGGGGGCAACCGGCGCGGTCGGAATCGAAATGATCAAAACACTGGAAAAGCGTAATTTTCCGGTAAAAAATCTGCGTCTGCTCGCATCAGTTCGTTCAGTCGGTAAAAAACTTACATTCAAAGGCACAGAAATCGCAATTGAAGAATTGAACCATGATTCATTCAAGAATATAGACATAGCGCTGTTCAGCGCGGGTGCCGGTATTTCCAGGGAATTCAGGAAGTCGGTTGTTGCCGCCGGTGCGGTCATGATTGACAACTCCAGCGCGTTCAGAATGGAAGATGATGTGCCGCTGATCGTTCCGGAAGTGAATCCGGAAGACATCAAATGGCATAAAGGCGTGATTGCCAACCCCAACTGTTCAACCATCATCATGCTTGTTGCGGTTGCGCCGCTGCACCGGGCGAAAAACCTCAAGCGTCTGGTTGCCGCGACTTATCAGGCCACCAGCGGTGCGGGTGCCAAAGGGATGGATGAAATGCTCGTCCAGACCAGACAGCTTCTGAACAATGAGCCGATCAAGCCGGAAGTGTTTGCGCATCGTATCGGTTTCAACC
The DNA here is from genome assembly GCA_903863035.1 of uncultured Lentisphaeria bacterium. Classification (GTDB taxonomy): domain Bacteria; phylum Verrucomicrobiota; class Lentisphaeria; order Victivallales; family Victivallaceae; genus CAIPAT01. The sequence goes on along the minus strand of CAIPAT010000144.1, from coordinate 7,686 downwards.
TGATTCCGCATATTGACGTTTTTCTGGACAACGGCTATACCAAGGAAGAGATGAAGATGCTTTATGAAAGCCGCAAGATGCTGCATTATCCGGGACTCAAGGTCTCGTGCACCTGCGTTCGCGTACCAGTTATGCGCGCTCACTCCGAAGCGCTGAATATGGAATTTGAGCAGGAGATCACCCCTGAAGAAGTCCGTGCGATTCTCAGCAAATCCGCCGGCGTGATCGTGGTTGACGACGTATCCAATAAAAAATATCCGATGCCGATTGACGCTTCGGATATGTATGACGTGCTCGTAGGCCGTATCCGTCAGGATGTGTCCAGAGACGACAAGCGCGGCATTGATATGTTTATCAGCGGCGACCAGATTTTGAAGGGTGCGGCCTTGAACGCGGTTCAAATCGCCGAACTGCTTTAATTTTTGCTTTAATTTTGTATGCGTTTAGAGAACTTGCTTGTCAAGCGGTCTAAACGCATTTATACTTTACACTGCTGTAAATTTAAAAATAGACGAACAGGATTGTGGATTGGATTTTTTCGATCCGATTGACAGGCGATATGAATATCGCCGGAATGAGGAGCGGAAAAATACTGACGCAAGTCGTTCGCCTCAAAGATGTTGCGATCTTTTTATTTTGGATTGGCACTCTTCGATGCATTCGATACCCCAGTATCGGCAGCCTCTCAGAATACGAACCAATTCTCAAAATCTTCGCAATCCAGGTTAAATTTTCAGCCTTGCAGAGTATATTATTGTATTACACAAAACCAGGAGGATGTTATGAATAAGAAAGTTAAGAAAGTTATCGGTATTTCACTTTTATTTTTTACGTTAATCGTGATTGGCAGTATTGTTGTGCTGTTTTTTGCGCTGAATTCGATTGTCGCGGAAGGCGTCAGAACCTTCGGCACCCAGGCAGCCGGCACCAAAGTTGAATTGCAAAGCGTCAATATTTCGCCATTCAGCGGCAGTGTCGAACTCAAAGGCATGTATGTCGCCAATCCGCAGGACTGCCAGAACAAAAATGCTTTTGTGTTAGGTCGCTTTTATGTTGACATGAAGCTGATGTCGCTTTTTACCGACAAAATAGTAATCAATAATGTGATTATCGAGGATGTGGCGGTGGACTTTGAACCGTCTGTGACCAAAGGCAGTAATCTGCATGAGATCAAAAACAATATCATGAAATATTGCGGAGTCGAAAAAACATCGACCGGCGGCACCGGCGCCGGAGAAGGCAAAGAACCCGAAAAGAAAGAACCGGCCAAACCGGATGACGGCAAGCAGAAACCCGGCAAGAAAGTCATGATTAAATACTTTGTGATCAAGAACGGCACCATCAGCGTGTCTTCAAACCTAATCAAAACCGGAGTCAACGTGCCGATGCCGAAGATAGAGATGCAGGATATCGGAGCCGATGACAGCAAATCCGCCGGGGATGTGCTTCAAGAAATTTACGACCAGATGCTGAAAGGTATCGGAACTGCGGTTTCCGGTGTACAGGGCATCAAACTTGACGGCGTCAAGGAAGATGTTGCGAAAGCGACTGAAGGCGTCGGCAAAAGCGTGAAAGAGGGTTTTAAATCATTGAAATCCTCTATCGGACTATGAACAAAGTTGAAATAATGGCCCCCGCCGGTTCTTTCGAGGCGCTGGCGGCCGCCATCAATGCCGGCGCTGATTCTGTTTATTTCGGCGTCGGCGAACTCAATATGCGGGCGCGGTCTTCGGCAAACTTTTCGCTGGAAGACCTTTCCCGCATCTCGCGCAAATGCAAAAAAACCAGTGTAAAAAGCTATCTTACCCTGAACATTGTGGTCTATGATTCGGAAATGCCGGAAATCAAAGCGATCTGTGACGCCGCGAAGAGAAGTGGTATTTCAGCCGTTATCGCTTCTGATATCGCGGTGATCCAGTATGCGCGTTCCATCGGACTGCCGGTGCATATTTCTGTTCAGGCAAATATCTGTAATCTGGAGGCAGTAATTTTTTTCGCGCAATATGCCGAGGTCATGGTGCTGGCGCGTGAGCTAACGCTGCCGCAGATCAAACATATTGTCGCAGGTATCGAGCGGGAAAATATTGCCGGTCCGTCCGGGGAAAAAGTGCGCGTCGAAATTTTTGCTCATGGCGCCTTGTGCGTTTCCATTTCCGGCAAATGTTACATGAGCCTGGGGACGCATAATGCCTCTGCCAATCGTGGTGCGTGTGTGCAGAATTGCCGCCGCATATACCGCGTTACCGATGAGAAAACCGGCGAGGAACTGGTGATAGACAATCATAACATCATGTCTCCGAAAGATCTTTGCACTATCAAGTTTCTCGATCAGATACTGAACAGCGGAGTTTCGATTCTGAAACTGGAGGGCAGGGGGCGTTCGGCTGATTATGTTTATACGGTGACAAAATGTTACCGCGAGGCCGTTGAAGCCTGGGGAAACAACAGTTACACTGATGACAAAATCAAACGCTGGCTGGATGAACTGGAATCAGTGTTCAACCGCGGTTTCTGGCACGGCGGGTATTATCTGGGTGAAAAACTAGGCGAGTGGTGCGACGACGGCGGCAGCCGGGCTAAAACCTTGAAGGTGCATCTGGGCCGGGTCAATAAATATTTCAGTAAAATCGGAGTAGCTGAACTCAGCATAGAAGCCGGCGATCTGCATGCCGGACAGAAACTGCTGATTACTGGCAAAACCACCGGGGCGGTGAATTTTACCGCAGCTGCAATCAGGCTTGACGGCAGAAGTGTTGATTTTGCCCCGAAAAGCAGTATTGTATCGGTTTCCGTGCCGGAGAAAGTCAGGATGAATGACCTGATTTATCTGCTGGTTGAACGCGTGTTCGGCCAGGAAACTGGCAATGCCGAAGAATTGTGATGGAGTAGACAAATGAATAATTTTTTCAAAGAAATTGAAGTTGTTTCCACTATTGATAAATCCCCGGAGAAGAATCTGCTGTTTTATCCTGAAAATAAAACCAATGTGCCGCTGGTAGCGGGGCTGCATACCTGGAGCTTTGACCGTTTTAACCAGCAGGAAAATCTGCTGCCGTTCTGTCGGGAACGCGGCTGGGCATTGCTGCTGCCGGAATTTCGCGGTCCTAATCTGAATAAAAATCCGCGGGCGGTTCAGGCCTGCGGCTCAACTCTTGCGCGTCAGGATGTGATTGACGCCGTTAATCACCTGCTTGACGGCTGCCGGATTGACCGCGGCAATATTTTTCTGTTCGGCGGCAGCGGCGGCGGCCACATGGCGCTGATGATGGCGGCTTACGCGCCGCAATTGTGGCGCGCGGTAAGTTCCTGGTGTCCGATTACAGACTTAACCGCATGGCATGAAGAAAATAAGGGTTACGCACCGCATATTGAAGCCTGTTGCGGCGGAACTCCGGATACCGCCGTTCAGGAATATCGAGAACGTTCCCCGGCCGGTCATCTCGCCAGTCTGATGCAGGCGAACCTTTCGATTCATCACGGACGCTTCGACAATTCGGTGCCGTATACGCATACTTTGAATCTGGCGATGAAGCTGGAAGCAATGCGGCATCCAAACTTGTTTTTTGAGATTTTTGACGGAGGACATGAGCTAAAACCGGATATCGCTTTCAACTGGTTTGATAAGCTGTATAATGCTTCTGCCGGGATAAAGCTTACGAGTTGACCCCGCATTGCTGGAAATTTAACTACAAAGGCACAGAGAAATCCTTTTTGCCATATTTTTGTGATTGAAAATTAAACTTGTCTTCCTCCGTGCCACGCCTCCGGCAGGTAAATCTACGTGCCTTCGTGCGAGAATATGTTCCGGGCGGTTCACCATGAAGGGAATAAAGGACTAAATCAGCTTAAGCTTAAATGCGGGTGTACAGTGTGTCCAGGATGTCCAAAAAGTTTGTTAAAACTGTAAACAGTTCTGCTCAAGAACTCTCTTAAATGACAGAAATACACCGTTACATCCGGGCATTGCTATACCTTGCCGCAGAAACTATTCCTGAACGATAGTGCCTTCCGGAACTTCGATGTGTTTGGTCAATTCACTGCCGGTCCAGTCCCAGCCGCATTTGATATTGCCGTAGGGAGTAGGCACGACGCCTTCGGCTTTCAGGCCTTTGACGGCGCAAGGCCTGAACGAAACACTTTTCCAGGCGGGTGCGGTCTGTTTGACGCCGAGAATGATTTCCTGAAAATGCGCCAGCGGATGTGCGGTCCAGGCATGACAGAGGCTGCCGTTGCCGCGCTGCCGCTTCCAGTCCCAGTTTTCAGGAACAGTGGAAAGGCCCTCATCAACCCATTTCCCCCACCAGCGGCGGATGCAGTCAATGATTTCCTGTTTGACCTCTTTGTGTTTGAGCGCTTCAAAAATATAGTATATAAAGAAAGAGGACGGCATGTAAGACGACCTGACTTCTTTATTATTGATCAGCGGCAGCAAGACCCGGTCAAGGAATTTGTCATGGCTTTCCGGAAAAATGTCCAGCAGGATCGCCAGCGCGGCAGTATGGGGGGATTGAACTTTGACCGCCCTGCCCTCTTTGTCAATCCCATCGTAAATCATGCCTTCATGACGGTCATAGAGATGGGTTTTGATTGCCGTGAGCAGTTTGTCGGCGCGATACCGGCAATCCCTTTCAAGTTCCTTGAGCTTGGTCATCTCAGCCATTTTCTGAGCGTAGCGCAAAGCCAGCAGATATTGAAGGTTAAGCACGGCCGGAACCCCGTCGCGATGTAAATCCGGGCACCAGTCGAGGAACAGCCAGTAACGGTCGTCATAGGAAAGTAGACCGTTTTTGCCGAGGTTGCAACGGAAATATTCCAGAACTTCATTGATCCGGTCTTTCATCTCGACAAAAAGCGCAAGATCGCCAGTCTGCCAGTAGTAGAGCCAGTGTGTTACAATCCAGGTCAGCGAGAAGTCAGGCAGAATGCAGTGATGCGAGCAAGTCGGGGCATGGCCGTAGGTAAGTCCGCTGAACGCCCTTTGAGCACCAATTTGTCTGATACCTCTGACCAGCAGTCTAGAATCGGCGGCCAGCGCGAAAGTGTTCCGCGCCTGCACGCAGGCATCGCCCCACCACTGGGCCTGTTCGCGCCATGGACAGTCAACATATGCATCCAGCATGCAGCTCTGCTGGGTATGGACGCACATTTTCCAGATATCATTCAGCCGCTTGTCTGAGGATTCGAAACGTCCTGCGATCTTCAACGGATAGACGGTCTGACGCAAGGATATTTTAACGGCAATGTCCGCGGGATTCCCGCGCACAATGACCAGCAGGTAACGGAATCCCCATATATGGAGAAATTCGTGGCGGGTGATACCGGCAGCCGGTTTCAGGCGGTTGCCGAAGGCCTGGCGGCAGTGAATAGCGGTCGGGTCCAGCAGAGTCGGGGTTACGCCGTTCACATCCTCAGTAGCCAGCAGGTCAACCAGTCCGCCGGCCAGCGCTGTTTCCGTTTCCATGATCAGCGTGCCGACGACCTCGCTGCCAAAGTCCAGCAGCAGCGCATGGGCTTCATCTTTATCCCATGCGGCAAAAGACAATTGCTTCGGGTTGCCTTTGCCGTCAAAGGGCACCCATTCGCTTTTTTCATCAAAGTAGAGTTTGACCAGATTCTGCGGCGCGGCAAAATCCTTACCGCACTGCCAGGCGGATTCGGCGACGATTTTTTCCGGATACAGCAGATCATTGGTGAACAGCGGAATACTGCGTTCTTCAAAGCTGTGCCAGGGCATCGCGCCGGGAGTTCGCGTAACATAATTCCCGGACGGCCAGCCGCAGTCATCGTATTCCAGGTCTTTCCAGCTATCCAGCGGGTCCGCTGTTGCATCATAAATTTCCTGAAAGCCGAGCTGCAGCGAAAGCCGCGCAACTCCTCGCACATAACCCGGCGCTTTGCGGATTCTCCAAGTGCGGTTGGTGTTCAGCGAAACATCATCAGCCGTTCCCTTGATCAGAATCCCGGCTTCATCGGCATATAAATAAGTGAAGGTGGAAGTGCCGTATTGATACCCCGTGACCGCCAGCACGTTTTTACCTTTTTTGAGGAATGGCGCAATGTCCACCCGGTCAAACGGCCAGTTGCCATGATAACCTCTGGCCGGGCCGCGCGTCACATACTGTCCGTTGACATAAAGTACATAAAACGAGTCAGCGGTAATACATATTTCGCATTTTGAAGGCACATGATCAAGCCGGAATTCTTTCCTGGCCTGAGTCCGGTTGTCAAGATAATTAACTTCTTCATTTACAGGCCAAAGCCAGGTCGCGTCGGCAAACATGGAACTGCTGGGATGCATGTTGATCATTTCAGAGTACTCCTTTTATTGGATTTATCTTTAAAAATATTTCTTATCGTTCCCTTGTCGTAAAGTTCCGGTTTGACAAAAATATTGACCGGTAATTCCAGACGTTTCAAACTGAAATCAGCCAGCACTTTCAGCAATGTCCCGGCGACTCCCAGAGTAGCATGGCTGACACACGAAACCGGCGGGATATTCCGCAGCGAGTCGCCGCAGCCGTTCAGCGAGATGATGCCGAACTTGTCCGGCACCGTCCCGGAAACACAGATATCCGAAACAATCATCTGGATTGACTCATCCGAATAGATGAATACCGCATCGGCACCCGCTTTTGCCGCAAGGTTAAGGATTTCCCTGCATTTTATGCCATATCCGCCTGCCGAACTTTCAACCAGCCTGATACAATTTTTGCGCAACAGCCCGTGCAGTTTCAACACATTGGAAAATCCGGCAATGCGTTTTTTAAAAGATTCGTCTATATTACCGGAATCATATCCCAGTAGAAAAATTTTGCTATATCCGGCCTTTACCAACGCTTCCGCCGCCATTTCTCCGGCCGCATAATTATCCAGGCTGACAATATTTTTCACCGTCCAGGAATAGTATTCCGTAATGGCAATCACCAGCTTTTGTGTTTCCATCTGCGTCAAATATGCGATTACCTGCTCATCAGACGCATTGCATTTGAATGGGGATAATAAGACAACATCAGCCTGCCTGATTTGCGCTCTGATGAGATTAAAACTGGTGGCGGAGTCAGTCAACAACAAACTGATATCCGCACCTTGCATCTTTGCCATCGGCGCAAAATTCAACCATAAACGTTCAAGTGCTTGCAGATGAAACGCAGACTGGACTCCGGATGCGACAAACAGTATTTTACCGCAATTGCGCAGTAATCCGGATGAATTGACGATTTCATTTTTTCGTCCTTCCCGCCGTATAAACCCATTGGCAATCAGGTCGCCAATCGCCTTGCGCAAAGTCATCCGGCTGACATCAAGCAATACAGCAAGTTCACGTTCAGGCGGCAGTGAATATTTACCGGATGAAGCCCAAGACTTAACCAGTTTTATCAAGTCATTCTTTACATTTTGATGTTTTTTATAAATTTTTGTCATATCAATATCTATACCTTATGGTCTAGATTTTGTCAACATGCAAACCTGTAAAATATCTTGAATATCAATGCATCGATGTTTAAACTTCATGGGTGTGTCCGGAAATTAATATAAAAATATAGGTTAGTTGCAAAATCTTTCAAAAAAAATCAAATTTTTACATAATTTAGTTGGTTTAACTATAGCAGTTTTTTAATAAGCGTATATAATAAGTGGAGTTGATATATAAAGTGTTTATTATTAAACAATTATATTAATAATTTT
>CAIPAT010000143.1 GCA_903863035.1 uncultured Lentisphaeria bacterium | reverse complement strand
TCTCAAAACCAGATGAGGAGCAAAAGAAAATTCTTGAACTGTTAAATGTAAAATTGAAGTAGCCAGTATTTTTTTATTTCAATCATCATTTAAATGATTGCTAATAAGCAGGTTAACTATAAAGTGCCAAAAGAATATCCGTATTACGGGTGTGCCTGTCTGGACGGTTCTCAGGGCTTGCCGTGGACAGAACGCATGCCGGAATTGTTCAAAGTGCGTTACGGGTATGACTTGCTGCCGGAATTGCCGTTGCTCTTCAATGATGACGCGGCAGGGCGGCATTGCCGGGTGCGTTATCATTTTCATGCTTTGCTGACAGAACTTTTTATGGAAAATTTCATGCGCCGGATTTATGAATGGTGCGATTTGCATAAATTGCAATTTACCGGACACATGAGCGGCGAAGATCAACTCTGGACACAGGCCGGCATGCATGGCAGTTCCATGCGTTCATACGCATATCAGCATATCCCCGGGATTGACCATTTGACGGAGTATCGAGGCTTGTACGCTACTATAAAACAAGTGACCTCGGCGGCAAGACAGTTGGGGCGGCGCCAGCGGTTGTCGGAAACTTACGGTTGTACCGGCTGGGATTTTCCACTTGCCGGACACAAAGCAATAGGCGATATTCAGTTTGCGCTTGGCATTAACCAGCATTGCCTGCATCTGTACTGGTACGATATGAAGGGTGAAGGCAAACGCGATTTTCCGGCGTCAATCGGTCATCAATCATCGTGGTGGACCGAATACCACAATGTCGAAGATTACTTTGCCCGGCTGCATGCAATCACTTCCGAAGGGGAGGAAGTGCGTGATATTCTGGTGATTAATCCGGTGGAAAGCATGTGGCTGCTGATTAAATCCGGCTGGACCTGTTCGGCGGAAAAGAATTTTCTCGATGATGACCGCCGGGAATTGCAGAATCGCCTGTTAAATGCGCATCTTGATTTCGATTACGGGGATGAAGGCATGATGGCGACGATGGGCCGGGTGATTGTCGGCGAAAACGGAGTAGTATATCTGAACATCGGCAAGGCGGCATATCGTGCCGTTATCGTGCCGTCATGCCTGACCATCAGGCATTCAACGCTGGCATTGCTGCTTGAATTTCAAAAGGCGGGTGGTCAGGTAATTTTTGCAGGAACTACGCCAATCATGCTGGAGGGAGAAAACGCGGAAGCGCTGAAGGAATTTATTGCCATGTGCATTTCCTGCCGGATTGATGCAGTGGAACAATATGTGGAATTTTGCCGTCAGGTATCAATTGCCGATAGTGCCGGCAATGAACTATCTGGCGTGTTGTATATACTGCGCCGCCATAACGACGGCTGTTATCTGTTTATCTGCAATACCGGGTATTCGCTGGAACAGCAGGCGGACGTGACTCCGGTGATTGGCCCGCTGCTGGAAGAAAGACGTACTGCTTATCCGGAAGTTCTGATCCGGTTGCAAGCTGATACTGCGCCACCGGAAGAATGGGATGCTATGACCGGCAAACGTTCTCGTCCGGAATTAATCAACAGCGGAATAATTCGCACTGCTCTGCCGCCGCGAAGCAGCCGCCTTTACTTTTTCCCGTTTATTGCTGGAACAAAGCTCCCGCACAATGAAAATAGGATTACGGTAAAAACTGAGCCGTTAACAGGTGATTGGCAGATCAGCTTGAATGAACCGAACGTGGTGGTACTGGACAGCCCTGAATATATAATCGGCGATGATGCCAGGCATTCTGGAATGGATGTGCGGCAGGTTGATCAGCTGGCCCGGGAGCGATGCGGTTTGCCGAAACGGCATAGCCTGATCGCCCAGCCATGGAGTTTGCCGGAAAATCCGGTACGGCAGTGTGTTACTCTGGCTTACCGGATAATATTTGAGCATATTCCGGAACACGGCATAATCCTCGGCGGCGAATATCATGGCGGCTCGATTAAAGCTAACAACTATGAACTCAAGACTACAGATTTTCAATGGGTGGATGAGTCGCTGACGTTCTTTGCCATTCCGGCGGAATATCTTAAGTCAGGCGGCAATGAAATAGAAATAAGCGCTATTGTCAGTGAGACAGTATCGCTGGAAACCTGGTATCTGCTGGGTGATTTCGGCGTTCGGCTTAATGGAAAGGAAATTATTGTCACTGCGCCGGTTCGCAGTTTGGCGATCGGGAACTGGGTTTCGCAGGGACTGCCGTTCTATTCCGGTGCGGTGGAATACCGGCGGCAATTGAATCTCGAACCGGATAGCTTTCTGCAAATTACAGGTTTTCGCGGTACGCTGGCGCAGGTACTGGCAGATGGCAGTATGCTTGGAACTCTGTTGCAGGAACCGTATGAGGCGGCGTTACCGGCGGGAACGGTAGAAATAATTGTCAGGATTTTCGGCAGCCGCCATAATTCACATGGTCCGCTCCATAGTAAATCATTGACTCCGTATCTCGGACCAAGTGCATTTGCCCCGGAACGATCAAATTATCTTGGTTATTGGCAATTGAAGGATTACGGATTAACCGGTAATCCATGTATAGTAGTAAAAAATCAAAATAAGGGAATAGAAGTATGAGAAAAAATTTTACACTCGTCGAACTCCTCATCGTGATCGCCATCATCGCAATTTTGGCCTCAATGCTGCTTCCTGCACTGAATAAAGCGAGGGAAAAGGCACATTCCATAGATTGCTTAGGACGACTCAAGCAAATCGGGACAGGAGTTATTAATTATGCTGATTCACAAAATGGGTTTCTCCCCTGCTCAAGTTCAACAGGGACAACAAATTACGGCAGTTATATGAAGCAGATTGCCCCGGTAATAAATTTGAGAACTACTAGCAATAGTTATTTGTATGGAAATAATATTTTTACATGTCCATCAGATACGACACCATTTGTTTCTTCGGGGTGGAGTACCAGTTACGGTGCTAATACCAGAGTATTCTTTTATACTTCTACCACCACCATAAAAACACCGCCTTATAAAATAAGCCAAATAGTCAGGCCATCTGAACTGAGGGGGATAATGGATACTGCCAACTCCTTGATTGTTAGTCCTAATGGAACAACCCCATGGTCTTCTGGAGGTCTTATGGAGTGCGAACCAAGGCATGCCAAAGGGGTAAATATTGCTTTTATTGACGGGCATGCTGGATGGGTAAAATTACCTTTTCAACCTGCGAACAAAGAGCCATACTCATGGTGCTGGAACGGACAACGGTATGATCCATAAGCTGGGATAAGGTAGAAATCAATTAAGGAAGAGTTAACCCTAGTTATATATTTATTAAGGAGATTTGTAATGAATAGAAAGATTGTATTATTTTTATTATGCGGCCTCTTTTTTCATGGTTTTGTGTTTGCCCAAGGCAAAAACAAGATCAACGGTATATTTGAATCGGACAAGAATACGATTGCCTTATGGAAAATGAATGAAGGCATAGGACAAATAGTCAAAGACTGTAGCGTCAATAAGAATGATGCCTTGCTTGGTGCAAGTGATTTAGAAGATGAAGCTGATCCAACGTGGCAGGAATATAGAGGGGAATTTTTGTTGTGTTTTGACGGTGAGGATGATTTCCTGCTCACCAAAAACAGTGAATCTTTCAATCTGACAAAAAAAGAAGGATTTACCATAGAATGCATTCTTAAACCGATGTCAAAAATTGAAAAGCCTTTCGACAGAATTGATCTCATTGGCAAAGGTTACGATTCAGATCCAAACGGGGGTTGGAACCTGATAATAACAAAAGACTTAAGCGAAAATAAAATAGTCTTCAGCATTACCGCCTCTGACAAAAAAAGATACAATGTAAGATCATCCAAAGTCAATCTGCCTTTTGATCAATGGAGCTATATTGCAGCAGTAGCCGACGGGAAAACCATGAGCATCTTTCTTAACGGTGAGAAAATCGGGGAAACTCAATGTGGAAAACTCCCGGCACCCAATTCCAGAACAATATTAATCGGTAAATATTGCGGAGATAGCCCATATGATTTCAAAGGATATATCAGAGAAATAAGGCTCTCTGATATCGGCAGGAAAATCGAACCGTTGGCAGATATGCCCCTCCGAAGCGGATCCGCCTCTGATGGGAAAAAATAGCATGGAAGTCTATTACATAATCAGGCATATGCTTAAAAACAACATATTCAAGAAGGAAAAAGAATGAAATTTGTAATGGACAGAAAGATTGTATTATTCTTATTGTGCGGGACTTTTACACTATGTCTTTGTGGTTTAGTCTTCGCTAAAGACCAGGATAATATAAATGGAACATTTAAATCTGATAGAAATACTTATGTAAGCGATTTTGCAACAAAAAAAGCCTCGGAATGGCATCCTCTTGATGGCAACTGGGAAATCAAGGGCGCAGAATACACCGAAGGCTCAGACGGATACTCGGAAAAAGGCATCTGGACCTGTGCGGGAGATGATAATTGGAAGAACTATGTTTTTCAGTCTGATATGAGGGCTGACGACAATATCGGGAAGTTAATGATGGGCTTTTACTGGAAAGACGTTGATAATCATTATGAGTTCGAATATGAAAGCAAAGAGAGCGGATTAACTGTGCTGAAGATTAATAAAGTCAAAAGTGGTACTAAGACTTTACTGAAAAGCATTTCCAGTTCAGAACTTCCCGACATGCCAGTTATTGGAGCAGGGAAGAAATCAGTGAGAATTGAAATAGAAATATCAGGAGGAATAATTGTTCTGACAATTAATGGCAAAAAAGTTTTATCCTGTAGCGATAATTCATTTGCAAATGGAAAGATAGCGTTCGGAGCAAGTGAGCGGAAGGTGGGTTTTTCAAACGTGAAAGTAATGCCTCTGTCAAAAGTTATTGCTCGGGAAGGCGACGGTACAAAAGGTGTGGGAATATTAATAGAAGAGCCTGACTATCGGCATGTGTTTGAAAGAGGTGACAAAATCAATCTTCTCTTGAAAGTAGAGAACAACACTGATAATAAAATGGAGAAGGGGCAGATTGAAATTGGCGTAAACAACGGAATAAGTTTCAAAAAGAGCTTTGAAATCAGTAAAATAGAAAGTGGCAAAGAATTTATTGAAAGAATTGCATTTGAAACGGATCACTGGAAAAGCGGGAGCTATGAGGTTTCCGTTACACTGAAATTCCCTGAAAAAGAGCAGGTTTATGGGAAATATGAGCTGACAGTTGTCAACAATTCAGGAAAAGATAAATTCAAGCATTATATATGGGGTGGAACACTCAATAAAGCGGTAATGAGAGATTATGCAGGTCATGGTTTAAATGGCATGATGATTAACATTTCTCCAAATGATAATTTCAGTGAATCAAAAAAGAATCTTGCCCGATATTTTGATGAGGCTTTAATGATTGGCATGGATTTGGGTATAAACTTTTCGTCAAACATAATAAGTCCCCGGGGACATCCGGAAGTAATGGTCGTAAAGGCTGATGGAAAACCCGGAAAATTGCCGAATCCATGGCATCCTTATCAGCGCGAATTCTCTTTAAGTAAAGCGCAGGAACTTGTTGAGACTTTTAAGCAGTATCCGGCTTTCAAATATATGCTACTCACTTCTGAAAACGAGAACTGCATGGAACCTTCCTATTCGCCTGCAGACAGGGAAAGGGCTCGGAATGAACTCGGCTTTGATCTGCCATCTCCAGAAAACACGGCAATGGAGATTGATGGCACGAAAGGAAATGTGATGCTCGTTCCTGAAAACGTAAAGAAAACCCAGCCTAACATTTTTCCCGACGATTCACCTTGGTATAAATTCAAAAAATGGTTTTGGCAGAAAGGGTTTGGAGATAATATCCTCAATATGGAGATTTCAAAGAAAGTAAAGGAAATAAAACCTGATATTGAAACCAGCCATGATCCGTTCAGGGATGTGCCGCTTTTTAAAAGGAATATGGGACTGGATGGCGTAGGCACTTGGTTTTACAGCAATCCTGATCCGGGAGAAGCACTGGCTAATACTGAAGTCCTTCTTGCTGCTGCCAGAGGAGATAAGACTAAAATAAGTGTAATTCCTTCAATATGGTTATATGGAGGGTGGCTCGGGCCATCAAAAAATACACACGCCGGATGTCAACCTGCAGATATAATCATGGAAGCGAGTTGGCTGGCCCTTTCAAGAATTCCTGAAAAAATAGAGTATTTTGGAATAGATTATATAATGCCTAGATCAGATGTGGAATACAAACAACCGCAACTTTATGAAGCATTAAAGAATTATTCTGAAAAAATTCTCATTCCTTATGGGCCAATGATTAATAAACTAGAAAGAACTCAAAATGAATGCGCTCTGTTAATTTCAACCGCATCACAAATGTTCGGCCCTCCTTCTGTATGGGATTGGGGAACAGGCTCCGTAAACGGGTATTATGTCGCTCTTCAGATGGCCCATATCCCGACATCGATCGTCTTTGAGGAAAGCATCCTGGATGGTGACCTGGATAAATACAAAATGCTTTTCATGCACAATACTGATTTCCTGCCGCAGAGTGTTTACGATAAAATAATGGATTTTGCCAAAAGAGGCGGAACAGTGGTAACTGGAGGTTATTTTGCTGATAAAATACCTAATGCGGTAAAATTTGATATGGATTTTACAAAAAGATTGAATTACCAGTATTTTAAGATTATCAAAGGAAAAGGTTATACGGCAGATGTCGTAAGGGATGATATGAAAGAGAAAAGCGCGAGGCTTCGTGAGCTTTTCAGCGATAAAATGAAGCCTTATGCAGACAGTGATTCAAATGAAGTTTTCCTTAATGTCCTTGGCAATGGTGTTGCAAAGTATATTTTTGTTGTAAACGACAAAAGGACATTCGGAGATTATGTCGGCCAGTTCAAGGCAATCATGGAAAAAGGTCTTCCCGCAAAAGCAAAGATATCCTTGCAAAGTGATAGAGGAACTGTATATGATCTGACTGATTCCAAAGAAGTAAAAACGGAAGTCAAAAATAGTATTATAAGTTTTGATGCTGAACTAGAACCCGCTTGGGGAAAAATATTTATGGTACTTCCTGAACCTATTGCCATTGTAAAAATTGAGTTACCTCAAACTGTGAAACTCTCTAAAAAAACTAAATTTAAAGTTTCAGTCCTCAATTCGAAAAACAACCCTGTTTTAGCTGCTTTTCCACTCAAAGTTCAAATTTGGGACACTGCTGGAAAAGAATCCGAGTATTCCGGTTATTACAGCACAAAAGACGGGATACTTGAAATAAATATGGATATTGCTTCAAATGATATTTGCGGAATGTGGCAGATTAAAGTACTTGATTTAACCTCAGGAAAGAATGAAACAGCTCAAATTGAAGTTTTAAACCACTGATAAAATTATGCAGATGACACAAGAATTAAGACTTGATGACAGAGACTTATTTGCAAGATAGGTTTTATCCTGTGGCATAAAAATGAAAAAACAACGAAATAAGATGAGGTAGTATGGCAAATAGATCAAGTATTTTTCGCAATCAACTCTTTGTTATAGATGTTGCTGAAAATGGATGTGTTGACAAAATTAGTCCAGTTGTAAAATCGGTTACGGCTAAAATTGAAACCATTGGCGCGATTGCGGACGAAACCGCCAAGCCAACAGAAAAATTAACTACTTTTTTTGACCCGCAGATTAATGGGGATTGTCTGGTTCACGATAAATTTACCCATAACGTATTTTCTTTCCGGCATCACAAGCTGCAACCTGAAAATTGGTGCGCCACGCAAAAGTGGTTTGACCAGAAAGATTACTGGGAATGGAATCTTGAAATCAGGCACCTTGATGGAGCAGAAAGGGAAATGAGTGTCGAATTACTGCTGCCGCATCCCATTTTTCCCGGAGCGTCAGGGCCCGGACACAGTAAATGGAAATTATGGCTGCCGATTTCACAGGAGGCATTGGGCAATGACTACGGCATCAGAAAAGTACATCATTGT
>CAIPAT010000142.1 GCA_903863035.1 uncultured Lentisphaeria bacterium | reverse complement strand
GCGAATGCTAAACGAAGAAGAACAGGGGGAAAGCCGTGTGAGGGAAAACCGCACGCACGGTTTGGTCGATGAGGCAGAGCCGATAAGTCGCAACTCGTTGATGCTTAGAGGTTTTACTTTAATCGAACTGCTCGTGGTGATAGCTATCATCGCTATTCTGGCGGCCATGCTGCTGCCGGCATTGAACAAAGCCAGGGAAACGGCCAGGGGAATAAAATGTGCCAGCCAGCTGAAATCGCTTGGGAATGCTATTGCTTTTTACGAAAATGACTGGAACGGCTACATTACGCCCAACAGCGATCCCTCGTTGCAGGGCAGATGGCCGCTAAAGTTGTTTACATACTTTGCTAAAAACACAGCGTCGTGGTATGGCTCTGCTGCTACTGCTACTCAAAAGGATTTCTATTGTGAGTCAAATCTGTCGGTGCAGCGTCCGGCCTTTGTTCATACTGACTATGCCACCAACTATGCCTGGAATATGACATTGATGAAAATATCGCCGGCATTGATGAAAAACAGTATTCCCAAAAAACCTTCCATTTCAGCACTGATATGGGATGGCGGCGGACTCAGCGGAACTACAGGAGCACTGTCCAACCAATACCAGTCTGGAGATATAGCGCATATCCGTCCTTGGGATTCCGCAAGCAATACCATCGGATTCAATCATAATAAAACCGCTAACGCCCTGTTCCTGGACAAACATGTCAAGAACGGACTCAAGAAACAGGATTTTCCCAATCCGAATGCTGCCGATACTGGCAGG
Organism: uncultured Lentisphaeria bacterium; assembly: GCA_903863035.1. Lineage (GTDB taxonomy): Bacteria > Verrucomicrobiota > Lentisphaeria > Victivallales > Victivallaceae > CAIPAT01. The sequence continues at coordinate 4,686 of CAIPAT010000142.1, read as the reverse complement.
CGTGGAGCTTTCGCCGTCGGAGGAACCTGGGACTGGGCAACTCAGTTAGCAAACTGGAGAGCATGTCTCTGGCTATAACATTAAACAGTCTATATATCGCGGCGGAATTTTCCCGCCGCGTTTTTTAATGTCATAAATATTTGATTCTTTCAGGGGGAAGTTATGCGCTTGTTAAAATTCTTTTCAATAGTTATTACAGTTTTTGCAATGACAGGCATTGCGTTTGCCGGAGACATCAGTACTTTCGACGGCAAACCGGGGACGGATGAAATAGCTAACGGCTGGCAGAAGAACAAGTTTCTGGGACAGGGCCAGACGGAACTGGTTCCGGACGACAAAGGCGGGCAGGCGTTAAAGCTGGTTAATGACACCAAAACCAGTCAAAAAGTGATGCAGGTATTCGCCCGCAACAATCTCCCGGTTACGCCGGGAGAAAAAATAAAAATATCGTTCAGGATGAAAGGCAAAGGCGGTTATACTTTCGGTTTGTACTGCTTCACTAAAAAAGCCGGTCCCTATGTCGGCTGCCAGGCCAAAGAACTAATTCCAGGTTATCAAAACATGGATTCGTCCGACTGGACAAACAGCGCTTTTGAATTTACTGTCCCGGCGGAAAAGATCAATGGTTTTGATGTTGATATTGTCAGAATGTTCTTTTCCATCGGCACGGGAGAAATAACTATTGATGATGTGGAATTTACCCGGCTAAAGCCGGAAATAAAAGCTGACAGTGTATTGAAGAATGACAACGCGGAAATCACGTTTGCCTCGGCCCAAGACGGATTCTCCTGTCTGAAGATCGCCGACAGCAAAGGCAAAACACGGTTTGTATTTCCCGAACTTTCTGCACAAAATAACGGACTCTGGCGGCTTAACTTTGTGAAGCCCGGTCAGCCGGACAAAATCACCCTGACCAATCTATCCCTCGCGACTGCCGCCAAATCAACAGAAAAACTGGCGGACGGCGCGGAACAACTGACCTTTACCTGGAAAAATATGACTCTGGCGGAAGAGCAGAACGCGGTGGACGTTACCGTTTCGGTCTTACTTAAGCCGGACGGCGAAAGTGAATGGCGGATTGATGCTCGGAATAAAAGTTCTCAGTACGGGCTGTATGATGTGGAATTTCCGGTATTCCTGACAGTTGCGGCGCCCGGCACGGCCGACGTGGTCTTTCCCGGCGGCGTGCTTGGCGGGATATTGAGAGAGAAAAACCGCAATCCCGGTCGTTTTGTTTATCCTGTTGAAAGTTGGCCGCTGCATTTCATGTCGTTTGTGATTGGAGATAAAGGGCTCTATATCGGGGTGCATGACCCGCAGCAGCGTCCCAGCGAAGCCAATCTGTCCAACGGCCAGGATCTGGTGTTCAGGCAGTTCCCGGATAATATGGGGGAGCCCGGCACCGGATATAAGTCTGATTTTCCGGTTGTCGTAAAACTGCATGACGGCGACTGGTGGAAAGCCGCGAAAATTTACCGTCAATGGGTTACGACTCTGCCGCGCCTGTACAATAAACCCTTGAACGAAAGAAATCTGCCGAAAGCTTTTCTGGAAGCAGGCATCTGGATGAATATGTGGCAGTCGCCCAAAGCTGTTGCGGAAATCGTTGTAAATATGGAAAAATATTTTGGTGTTGATGCCGGTGTATTCTGGTGTGAGTGGGGCCAGCATGTGTTTGACCATAATCTTCCGGAGTTTTTCCCGTTCCGTCCGAATATGGTTGAATCAGTGAAAAAGATGGAAGACAACGGCACGGCGGTAATGCCGTACACCAATGCACGAGTATGGGGACAGGACAATAAGGAGTTTTCTTCGACAGCGGTGCAGGACGGGCTGGTGAGAGATTACAGCGGAAAACTGAAAATTGAAACATTCGGAGCCAAACTTGGAGTTATGTGCCCGGCTTATCCGATGTGGCGGGAGAAGATACTCGAAATCAACCGGAAACTGATCAATGAAGCCAGTGTTAATACGGTTTACTGGGATCAGGTCGGAGCGGCGGTGCCGCTGCACTGTTTCGCGAAAAATCATGTCCATCCAGCCGGCTGGAACCATTGGGTGTCCGATTATAATTCCCTGCTGGCGCAAACCAGAAAAGATATTATCGGCAGTAAACAAGTGGCATTGACAACGGAAAGCGGTCCGGATGCTTTTGATTTTGACGGGATGCTGAACTGCTGGTGGAATAATGCATTTAATTCTCAGAATGCCATTCCGCTGACTGCGGCGGTATTATCCGACCGGGTGCGATATTTTTCAACGTCCCCGGATAAGATTCAGACTTTTCAGGCGTACGTAATGATTCACGGACGTTTCTTTCTGTGGGGGATGCCGTCGCCGGTACATCACCGTGAATCCGAAAAAAATAGTTTTCCATGCTCGGACGTGGAAAGAAGCAAGGCGCATGAAACCCTCAAGCAGATGGTGCGCTGCCGTCTGGCCGCAAAAAAGTTTATGATTTACGGCGAACTTATGGGCGAACTGAAACCGTCCAATTCCCTGCCTTCAGTTTCTGCTGAATTTGACTGCATCAAAGTTAAAGACACGGTGACTTTTCCGGCAGTTCGCGCATCAGTCTGGAAACATGCCGACGGCGATCTGGGCATTGGCATTGTCAATTTCTCCAGCTCCGCGCAGACATTCAGTTTTAAACTGGATACCGCGCAGTATTCCGGTTTAAAGTCTGATAAATGGCAGGTTGCGGAGTTAAGCACGGATGGCGAAAAAAGCGCCGGCGAGAGCGGCAGCGATGTTTCCCGTTCAGAGCAGATAGAACCATATAGCGTAAGATTTCTGGCGTTGCGTCAGATAAAGCAATAAAAATCAGGAGAAGTAATAATGAAAAAACTGACAGATGCAACACAAATTCTCAAGCGCCATCCGGCCAATCCTTTAATTAAACCATCTGATTATCCCGGAGTGATGCAGACATACAATCCTTCACCGGTAATGTATAACGGCGAGACCATTATCCTGTTGTCCATGCTTTTCTATAAACAGGAAAGACTGGGCGAAACCCGCGTGGCCAGAAGTAAGGACGGGATTCATTTTGAGGTTGAAGACAAACCGTTCATCAATCTGGATATTAATGAGTTTCCTTATAATTATGTCAACCGTCACATTATTGACAACAGGGTTACGCAGATCGATGACACTTATTACATTCTTACCCCGGTGATGGCCGGCAAGTTTGACGGCCCGGCCACTGTGCTTGGAAAAACGAAAGATTTCAAGAAATATGAAGTAATGGATGTCATAACGCTTCCCCGGAATCGCGGAGCATCGCTGTTTCCCCGCAAAATCAACGGCAAATATTATAAACTTGACCGGCCCGGCGGCGGCAACGCCTCTGAAGGGCTTATCTGGCTCTCCTCATCGCCGGATCTGCTTCACTGGGGTTCGTTCCGTCCGGTACTGTCTCCTTTTGCCGAATACGGTAAATCGAAGATGGGTCCGACACCGCCGATTTGGACAGAACGCGGCTGGCTGGTAATTATTCATGCGGTGCTTGAACCCTGTGACGGGCCGCACTACAGCATCGGCGCAGTTTTGCTGGATCTGGAACAGCCATGGAATGTTATCGGAAGAACTTATAGTCCGCTGCTTACGCCGGAGATGGACTACGAAACGAGAGGCTGGGTGGACAATGTGGTGTTTCCATGCGGAGCAATCGCTGATTACGAAAAAGATGAACTCCGGATGTATTACGGTGCGGCGGATACCAGAATCTGCCTGGCAACCGGTTCGCTGCGTGAAGTGGTGGATGCCTGCATACAGAATGTATGAGACTTATATATAGACTATAGATTGCAGAGAACAATTACCAATGAACGCTCAGAGTTTTTTCTGGATAAAAAATAATACCCCGCTCGAATTGCATGCAATGCTCAATGCTGCCGGCGAAGAATATCCGGTATCTGAAGCCATTGAAGATGGCGGGGTGCATGTTAAATTTATTCATCTGAACGCTCCTGGAATTTCCCGTATATACAGTAATGGCAATTCCGTAACGGTTGAATATTCCAGTGTCAGTTGCGCTGCCAGAGGACTCGGCAATCTGTTAAGCGGTATAAAATTAAGCGAAGAAAAAACAGAATTCAGTTCGATTGGAATAATGCTGGACTGCTCCAGAAATGCCGTAATGAAAGTTGAATATCTGAAAAAGTGGTTCAGGCGTCTGGCGCTGATGGGGTACAATCAGGTATTGCTTTATCTGGAAGATATTTATACCCTGCCGGACGAGCCGTTTTTCGGTTATATGCGCGGAGCTTATACGGAGGATGAACTTAAAGATATAGATACCTATGCCGCATCTCTCGGTCTCGAGGCGATTGCATGCATCCAGACGCTTGGACATATGGCTCAAACGCTTCACCGCGCACCGTATCACAAATTGAAGGATACCGGCAGCGTAATGCTGGTGGATTCTGAGGATACTTATAAGTTTATTGATAAAATTATTGAGTTTTGGAGCCGGGTTTTCTCCAGCCGCCGCATTCATATCGGAATGGATGAAGCCGGTGATCTCGGTCGTGGCAGGTTTATTCGGATATTCTTTTGATACTTTACAGTTAACATGCTTATTACCAATCATTTAAAGCATGATTGAAATAAAAAAATACTGGCTACTTCAATTTTACATTTAACAGTTCAAGAATTTTCTTTTGCTCCTCATCTGGTTTTGAG
>CAIPAT010000141.1 GCA_903863035.1 uncultured Lentisphaeria bacterium | reverse complement strand
TCAAAACCAGATGAGGAGCAAAAGAAAATTCTTGAACTGTTAAATGTAAAATTGAAGTAGCCAGTATTTTTTTATTTCAATCATGCTTTAAATGATTGGTAATAAGCATGTTAACTGTAAAGTATCAAAAGAATATCCGATAAAGGAGGAACGGCGGTTGAAAGACGCCACCCAGAAGCGGATTACTCCTGCCAGGCGGAAACGGATAAAGAAAGCATAAGGGGAAAATGACTAAAACTAAACAACCCACTGATAAGCCGCCGCCGATGGGCGACTGCGTGATGGCCGGGTATCAGCAGAGAGAATCCAACACCCTGAATACCAGGAAGCTTTAGCTCAATCTTATGGATATTAAATCTCCTGTTTTACATCAGGATACTCCAGAGGAAACCATTTATCCAGCACTGCCAGTAATGCCTGCTGTTTTATTGGTTTGGACACATAGTCGTTCATGCCCGCATCCATTGAGTTTTGCCGGTCGCCAGCAGCAGCATAAGCGGTAATGGCGATAATTGGAATAGCAAGATTGAACTTGCGAATTTCACTAGTAGCAATATAGCCGTCCATAACCGGCATTTTGATGTCCATCAGAATTATGTCGATATCGGCATGCTTGCGGCAAAGCTCCACCGCTTCAACGCCTGTCCACGCATGTAAAACCACATAGTTGGCTTTGGTAAGAATCGCATTAACGTAATCGAAGTTAATTTCATCGTCTTCAGCCACCAGAATTTTCAAGAATTGCTGAGCATGCATAACGACCTCAGGGGTTTCCGGCTGAGGGTCGCATACTTTCCCGGGTTCTGTCAGTTGATATTGAAGCGTAACATAAAATGTGCTGCCCTGGCCTTCCTGGCTTTCGAACCTGATGTCGCTGCCGAGCATTTTAACATGAGCTTGCGCTATCGCCAGGCCTAGCCCGGCTCCCTCAAATTTCCGGGTATTTGAAACATCCGCCTGCATAAAGCATTCGAAAATTCTCTGACGCTTGTTTTCAGGAATTCCCGGCCCGGTATCTTTTACCGAAAACTCCAGAAAAGTTTCATTTCTTGTAATTTCTAATTCGACCGATCCTGTTTGGGTAAACTTTATGGCATTATTAATTAAAATGCCAAGCACGGAGTTCAGTTTATCGTCATCTGTTTTTATGCTGTAGTACGCTGAGCTTAATGAGTTTTTCAATGTAAAATTCAGGCCTTTGGTTTCAGCCTGCTGCTTAAACTGCTCGAATAAATCGCGTGACAGCCGGTTAATGTCGGTTTCGACTAAATTAATTTTCACTTGTCCGGTCTGAATCTTTGACATTTCAATAGTATCGCTGATGATATTCATGAGCCGGTCGGCGCTTTGGTTGATCATGCCGGCGTACTCGCTCTTTTTGCCGGCGGACAGAGTATCATCCTCGAGCAGCGATAGAAAGCCGAGGATGCCGTTGAGCGGCGTGCGTATTTCGTGGGAAATATTGTTCAGAAACGCGGTTTTAAGCCGGTCGCTTTCTTCGGCATGTCCTTTGGCTTTGATAAGTTCTGCCTCCGCCAGCTGGCGCTCAGTGATGTCGGTATCGGAGCCGCGGTAGCCGCGCAGAGTTCCATCGGCATTCAGCAGCGGGATGCCGTTGGTGGCGACCCACAACTGCCGGCCATCCTTCGCCTGCACCTGGTTGATCAAGTCATGGAACGGTTCTTTCCGCTCAAACCCCGCGAAGGCGGCCAGCTTGAACTCATCGCGCCCTGATTCCGGGTGCAGATCGTAGAAATGCAGCTTGCCGATTATCTCAGCCGGCATGTAACCAAGCACCGGCTCGGCGGCACGGCTGATATAGGTGTATAGCCCCTGAAGATTCACTTCCCAGGCGATGGTGCGGCTTTGTTCGGCCAACTGTTCAAGCCGCTCCTCTCTGACTCGCAGTTCTGCCTCTGCCAGCTTGTGTCCAGAGATGTCGAGATTGGAGCCGATTAGTCGAATGGCCTTACCTTTTGCATCGATGGACACAATCCGGCCCTGATCCAGTATCCATCGCCATGACCCGTCGCGGTGGCGCATACGGTATTCGCAGATGTACGGCGTGTTGTTGCAGAAAGCATCCAGGGACGCCTTCATCGCGACAGACAGATCGTCTGGATGTACCAGCTCGGACCATTCATAGTCTGACAGATCCTCGACACAATATCCTAACATAGTTGCCCATAATTCACTGAACCACACCGAGCCAGTCTTAGGATTCCAGTCATAGAGCCCCATTCCTGTACTGGTCACAGCCAGTTTGAGACGCTCCTGCTCCACCCGTAATTTTTCTTCGATTTGTTTACGCTCCAGCGCCGCCCCGATGTATGCGCCGATCCCTTCAAGAATTTCAACCGTATTCCTGGAGAAACAGCCTTTGCGCCGGTCATTGAACTGAATCAGGCCGACAATTGTATTCTTGTAGCGAACAGGTATCAGTGCTACGGATGAATAC
>CAIPAT010000140.1 GCA_903863035.1 uncultured Lentisphaeria bacterium | reverse complement strand
TTGGGAATTGCCGGTAAGGCGCATACCTGAAGGTATGTAACGAACCGGCAAACACAAAGGCATTCGGGAGAAGCGCGAAGATGTAAAGGTTATTTCTTTACGGCTCCTTAGTTAACATTAATCATGTAAATGGAGGTTGTTATGGGACAAAATAAAACATCACTATTTCCTAAGACCATATCAATACTTGAAACGTTTGGCGAAAATATCCGGCTGGCCCGGCAATTGATGGAGTCAGATTATCTGCTGGAAGTTCACGATTCGACCAGAATGGGAGCTCTTCGCTTCAAGCTGGATGAATCCGGCGATTTTGTCAGTCATGATTCAGAGTTGCCTGCTCCGCCTTGGACTTCTTTACGCGAACTGGAGGCAGCCTGTCGCCATTATGAAGAAGAAGCCCCGTCAGATAGCGAACACGAAAAATGGCGCCATGTTGCTGGCTCCAGGTTCATCGCCGGGTGGCGCACGGCCTAAAGCCAATGTCATGGATAATGACGGTAATCTATGGATTGCTAAATTTCCCAGCCTGTCGAATCGAGCAATTCTGAAGGCATGGCAGTACGTTTTTGACTAAACGCTTCGACCGCGAAGCTGATAAGCACATTCATTTTGACTCGGTGATGACGCTATTGGGCCGGACAGATGGCGATAATTACGCAGCGGGATACAGTTACCTTGATCTGGCGCAATTTATCATCCAGCACGGAGCCAGGCCCAATGATGATTTGGATGAATTATGGAAACGTATTGTTTTCAGTATTGCCATTTCAAATACTGATGACCATCTACGAAATCATGGTTTTTTGCTGATGCCGCAAGGCTGGATACTTTCTCCTGACTATGACATTAACCCCACCCCGCATGGTAGCGGCCTGGCGTTGAACATATCCGCAGAGGATAATTCGCTGGACTTTAAACTGGCATTGTCGGTCGCTCCGCAGTTCCGGGTTAATATATCGCAGGCAGAAGAAGCCGTCATGAAGATTAAGCGCATTGTCAGTCATTGGCATGAGATTGCTCTGAAATTGAAAATCCAGCGCACCGAGATTGAGAGCATGGCCCCAGCCTTCCATGATTAAAGATTTGTGTTTAAGTTTAACGCAACTTACTGGTTGAATCCTGGCTCAACCGGCCCGGCGTGCACAGTATTACTAAACTCCAGCAGGCGCAGATTTGTGTACGCTGGAGTTTTTTTATGAACAGTCTATAACCACAGGAAGAACACTGTTCCAAAAAGGATAAAATAAAATAGCCGACAGAATTGCTCCTGCCGGCTATTAAAACGCTTGGATATTACTTGAAATTAGTAGCTTCTGCGACTCCCGCCGCCACTGAAACCACCGCTGCGCTCTCCGCCGCCGCTGCGACGTTCGCCGCCACCGAATCCGCCCCCGCCACTGCGGCGTTCGCCGCCTTCGGGTTTCGGACGGGCTTCATTCACATTGATACTTCTGCCGTCGAGATCAGTGCCGTTGAGTGCATTGATTGCGGCCGTGGCTTCTGCGCTGTTGGCCATTTCGACGAAGCCGAAGCCTTTGGAGCGTCCGGAATCGCGATCCATGACTACGCGAGCCGATTGAACCTGGCCGTGCGCCTGAAACAGTTCCTGGAGTGATGCGTCTGTGGTCTTGAACGAGAGGTTGCCGACATAGAGATTCATTCTTCTTCTTCCTGTACGCCATGATGATTATTATAAAATCGAAAATCTTTCCATGGCTAGAAATATATTTCGATATTACTCTTTAACTCCGGCAGGTAACTCTCCGGTTTGCGTCAGCCTGAACCCAGACCGACTAAATTAACCATTACTGGACAGTACTGATTCCCGTCCGGTAAATTATGCAACCCCTCATAAATTTAACAATTACAAAACATTGTTTAAAATGCTATAACTATAAGAATAGCAACTGAAACCATAAATACAAGTATTGATTATGAGTCGCAGGCTGGCGGCACGGGCCTGAATATCCAGCCTTATCCCGCGTTCATAGCTTTACTAATAACCCGGATTCAAGTTCGATTTTTCCTGAATTAGTCAACTCTTTTGTTTGTTTTCAGCCGGTTGCAGTAGTATGTTTTGCTTCCAGTAAGAAGTATTATTACAAGTGCGGGATTATTTATAATAAGCGGGGAGATTCAGTCTTCGCGGTGCATGTTAGACTTATGATGAATTGAAATCTGCGCCTTTGCGTTAAACTTTTTATCAGGAGGGCATGATAATGCGGAACATACTGAAAACCTTGGAGAAACAGCAAGCTGAACTTGCGGCACTGCGCCCGCTGGATGCTGAAACGAATGCACGTTTAGAGCAGAAGCTTAATATCGAACTGAATTGGAATTCCAATGCCATCGAAGGGAATACGCTGACGCTGGGAGAGACCAGAACTTTTTTGCTCTACGGCATTACCGCCAAAGGCAAGCCGTTTCGCGATTATCTGGAGATTGCCGGGCATAATGAGGCATTGGATTACGTTGCAGCCGCAGTCAGCAACCATGAGCCGTTGACCCAGAGTTTCTGCCGGTTCCTGCATAAAACACTGATGGGCGATAAACCGTTTCGAGTAAAGGCGTTGACGCCGGACGGCCAGCCAACGACCAGGAAAATCAGTCCGGGCGAATATAAGCAGCAGCCCAACAGTGTGATCACATCTACCGGAAAAATGTTTCATTATGCTCCTCCCGGCGAAGTGCCGTCGCGCATGGCGGCTGCTGAATCTGATTTTAATGCAGCACGGCTATCCAGTAGCAATAGTGCCGATAAAAAAACGCAAGGAATACATTGCGGCATTAGAAATTGCGGACGCATCCGGGGAAATTGCTGACTTTGTTAATTTTATGGGGTCATGCGTTATTGATACCATAAAACTAACCATCCAAGCCGCAACTGGCAAAGATATCTGGCAGGACAGTTCACCGATAAGTTCACCGATAAGTTCACCGAACACGGCAGAGCAGATATTGAATTTGATCAGAGAAAAATCCACCATATCCACTGCCCGGATAGGTGAACATATCGGCATCAGCAAACGTGCGGTATTGAAGCAGATTGACAAATTAAAGCTATCCGGACATCTTCAACGCGTCGGTTCAGCGAAAAGCGGCCATTGGGAAATATTATGAACAAAAGTATGCCTTTCGATGTGAACGTTGAACATAGTTATTCCGATTGACTGCATGGCCCCGGCCTTCCATGATTATATTTCGTAGCGTTTCAACCTGGAGACCTGAAAACCTGGAAGAAAAAGTTTGAGGTCAGGTTTCCAAGCATTATTGGAGTAGTTATGAAGAGGAGAATATGAACAATATATGTGGGCATCGTCTTCCATTTTCATTCAATCTTTTCAGAAACGATAAGAATGTAACGTATCGCATTGAATGTAAAAAGTGTGGTTGGCAGAAAGCTTTCCGGATATTCAGCGGAACGGTATGGTACGCGCCTGGCGTTACTCCATCAGATAATGTAGTGAAAACGAAAAATGAACTGCCAGCGGCCTGTTCTGGATGCGGTGGCAAAATAAGAAAAATCAAGTTGCCGTATTGCGCCAAGAAATATTAAGCGACCATGAATTTCCTTGGGTAGGAAACTGCCCAAGATAATTTTATATTATCCATAAATAGTTTGAAAACATTGAATTATGAAATAAATTATATTCACATGAGTTTGTATTTATTATTACACGATCGGGGAGAAAGATTCTAAAGGGGAAGGGTATGAAGAAGAGGATAATGTTTTTTTTGATTATATCGCTGATTACCACAGAAGGTATTGCACAAATAAGACAATTCAACGATGTTAGAGATGATAGTTTATTAGAAATTAGTGAGAAGTATGGTGGAATAGCTCCAAGAGATCATGGCTTTTTCGGCGAGATGTCAAATGGATTCTGTTTTTCATTTATTTCGACAATAAAGTTTGTAAACGATGAATATTTTGAAGACGTGCTTAAGAGCAATCAAAATTGGCGACAGCCGGAGAATTTGGCTACATTCAGTAAGGTTGGACGTTTCATCGGCGATGATTGGTTTATTACGATTCCATGTTTGTGTCTTGCATTATTGCTGTTGACAAGGAAATCAAAGGAACGCGTAAAAGTAATCAATGAGAAATGTATAACAGCGCGAAACCAAAGCGATTCAAATAAGATCAAGGCTTTAGAGGAACTGGAATCTGGCAATCTGGATAAGCTGGCATGGGCGAAAGCGCTAGAATATGCAAATGGTGACTCCAATAAGGCAAAATCGCGATATATTAAAATTCGCTCGAAAAAGTAAATTCCAACTTTATAAACATTGTCCATGATTTGTCACTAATTCTAAATTCTGGTCAGAATATTCTGAAGAGTAAATAAAGCTGAAAAGACCTGACTTTTCTTATCATTTATTTTGCTACAAGGAATGAAAATGGCCTAGGATTTTCGGAATTCAAGGATATCTCCAATACGGAGCATGAAGGTATTACTTCAGAAACAACATGCACTGAAGATGGGGCCGAAAATTTTGTTCAGGATGAACTCCTCAAGAACGATGCGCATTAATTACTGTCTTGAGCTGTCCTGGCAACTCTTGCTTGATCATGGCGGAAAGCGTTCCTCCTGAAAAATATGAACAGAAAACCGTCAAAGACGTAACATTGAACAAATAAAGTGGCCGAGTAGGGCCCGCCCCAACTTGTGTTCAATGGCGAATACATTCCCATGACGCGGGAAGCAAGAGTTGCGGCGGCACAAGCCACGATCTTTGCGTTGATCAACGACAGCAGAAAGAGTTTATTGATTCGTCTTGAGCAGTCCGATAAATCCCGGCCTGCTACGTGTTGCTGCAAGCGTTCAGTTTGTGTACATGGCTGTATACAGCTAATATCAATAAGCTGGTACTACTTAACCGGTCTGCTGTATTGATCTGAACCCACGCCCATGCCGTAAGCGTCCGGTTTAATGGTCAACAGCGGATCTGAATAACTGCTCCTGGAACTATTCACCGGAACTATTTTAACCGGTTGTCCGTATTGATTCGATCCGGTCCCATTCCATAAGCATTGGGCTTGATTGTCTGGAGGGGATCAGAATAACTGGAGCCAGAACTACTCTCTGAGCTATAAGAGCGCCGAGGCTGGCTGGTGGATTCGCTGCTGGTTGCTGGCTTCCAGACACATCAAAGGAACTGGAACTAACTGAAGAGACTGACGTGTCTGGTGTAGATACTGGAGCAGCATCATGGATGATATTACGGGATGCCGGTTCTGGTATAGGGGTTGTCGCCGGGGATGAAGAATATCCAGAATACGATCCGTAATTTGTAGTTGGCGTTGCAGTCCATGAATTGCTAATCGAACTTGCTGTTGCTGAAGCATTACGAGCTGGTTCCGCAGATGGAACGGCCGCCGCAACCGGATAACCCTTTGGGGCCTTTGGGCAATCCGTCAAATCCGCCGATACAATAAATAATAATAAATAAGAATGTTGCAATCGCGGCAATAATCATTTCTGCTTTTTCAATGGTCATTGCTATTCTCCCGTTATTCGTTTATGGCTTTGTATTTTATTCAGTTGGGTTCAATACCCTCGACCCTTGGGTCGGCTTTAAGTCTTTAGTCTTGGCTTTTGTTTTTGAATCTCCGGCCCGCCCACAGGGCGTGGAAGTCCGTCCGTAATACCGCGTCGCTTGCGGCGAGGATAGGATGGACGGGAGGAGATTCTTTATTAATGCTTAAGAACAGTTTTTAATCTATTTTTAGATCCTGTAAACCCATGCTAATAAGGTTTTTTTTACAATTTTTAGTTTCGATATTCGTCAAAATACTATATTTTGCTTTTAGTTAAGTTGCCGTAAGGAAAAGAAATCAAAGCAACTTTCTCATCGACTTGAGCGCTTCCTGTGCTTCTGCGACTCCCTGTTTGGCGGCTTTGTTATACCACTTTATAGCTTCTTCTTCATCTTTGACCACACCCCAGCCATTTGCATAGCAATTGCCTAGATCACACTGTGCAATCGCATATCCCTGTTTGGCAGCTTTGTTATACCACTTTGCAGCTTCTTCTTCATCTTTGACCACACCCCAGCCATTTGCATAGCAATTGCCAAGATTACACTGTGCAATCGCAGCGCCCTGTTCGGCAGCTTTACGATACCATTCTACAGCTTTTGTCATATCCTTGGTAACGCCTGAACCTTTTTCATAGCAATATCCAAGATTTAATTGTGCTGCCGCATAACCTTGTTCGGCGGCTATGCGAACCCATTCTACAGCTTCTTCTTCATCTTTGACCACACCCCAGCCATTTGCATAGCAATTGCCAAGATTACACTGTGCAATCGCATCGCCCTGTTCGGCAGCTTTACGATACCATTCTACAGCTTTTGTCATATTCTTGGTAACGCCTTCACCCTTTCGATAGCACACTCCAAGATTAAATTGTGCTGCCGCATGACCCTGTTTGGCGGCTTTACGATACCATTCCACGGCTTCGAAGAAATTTATGGCGTTGTAGTAACTGCATCCAAGATTATACTGTGCTTTTGCATCACCTTGCTCCGCAGCTTTACGGTACCATTCTAAAGCTATTTTCATATCTTTTGCTACACCATCGCCTTCTGCATAGCAATTACCGAGACATAACTGTGCCGTCGCATCGCCCTGTTCCGCAGATTTGTGGTACCATTCTGCTCCTTCATTTTTTAAATCGCCATCAGGAGCTCCATTGTTTAAGTTAAAACCTGAATACGTCCCTTTCCTTAATTGATCAGCACAGGATGTTGAGGAAATACTTTTTGCAATCGCAAGAATCATAAAAATTGCCGGTATAATTGCAAACCAATGCAGAAAAATACCTACTACTACAGTGGTAATCAACCACCACCAAAAAGCATTTGCATGTTTTTGCGCCGCGTTGTCAAAGTCTTTTGCAGTGGCAGTACTTGCATCAATCATTTGATATCCCCTTTATAATGTTTGCAATTTTATTTCAAATACAAGTTTTTCGTTTAAAGTTAGAAAAACTTGTGAGTGATTATTTCTCCACCATGTCTCCCAGTCCGCTAAAAAACCATCAGCAATAGCAAAGTCTGTTTTTGATTTTTGTTCTAACCATCGAAGTAAAAGACTTACTCCTTTTACAAAATTTTCTTTATAGGTAGTTACCCATGAAGGATCATTATACTCCTTGAATAAACTCACTTTCCATTGCTGCGTCTAAATATTTTACGGACGATTAATCTTTGTCTATTTTTCGGGCTTTCAATGTTTTTCGCCACATGTTTTCAATTAGACTGGCGGCTTTCATTACACATTCAAGACTGATCGAAGGAACCTGTTCATTGTTATTAACGTATCCTGACAGGTATGCTTCCGAAGGATTGTCAATACCTAACCTCATGCAAACAAGATAGGCGACTGACTCTGCTTCAAACTCTACGACATCGTGTTTCATTCCACGGCAATCCGGCCACCAATTAGGGTATGGCGTTCCAAGGTGTCCGCAATAAAGATGTGCCAGCTCGTGAACCAAAGAAGCATATCTAGACTCCTTTGTGGCATTCTCATCAAGTTCCAGCTCGTATCGAATGATGACTTTAGATTTGTCGAATTCTATCGTATGGCAAGGATTTACTATAGAACGGATACATGCGGCCTGCTGGGAGCCATAATTTACCCTTTTAATTATAATTCCATCTCTCTGTGAATTTTCTATTGTCTTTTCCAGCTGACCTTTAATCTCCCCGGAGCGAACCTCAAAAGGTTTTTCAATTTCCGGAGGCAGCGGATCCCCTTCAGTTTCAGAAACATCAAAGACAAACATAGCCGGCCCCATCGGTTGCGGGATTATTAGCGGGCGAGCACCAGAAATTATGATACGCCTATAATCGCGCAGCCAGCGAAGAGGTGGCGCAACAAACACAGCCCCAGGCATCTGGATATGCACCAGCATGGCATTAAATAGAGAGTATTTCCTGAAGTTAGTAACGAATTCAAGCATTTTAAAGTAAGACTTACTGCTCTTATATTGGCTAGTAAGCGTGAATAGTTCATCCAGCATCCGCTTTGTTGCAGTCTCATCCCATGTACTGGCGGGAACGTCTACTTCATCAAAAAGAAAGGACTGGATAGGCTTTTCAACTTTTTTGCCCGAAAGCGCTGCCTGAAAAATGTTATTCATACGCTACTCCCCCTTTATACACATAATGAATAAAGATATAATTAATTCAATCCATTGCAAGGGCAACGCTAAATTATTATTGCGTCAAAATGGTCAAGCGGAAAACCACGGCATACATCTTCAAGGATATCCAGAACAGGGAACAGCTTGCCATCTTTGCTTTGACAGGCTGTGCTTTTTCATTGTCTGAATCGGTGATTTTGAGAAAATGTGTAAAAATGTGTAAATTATGGTTCATTCTTTTAATATTAAAAAATGCTTTAATTTGACGTTATTTATAAAAAAGACACCAATTTTGCATCGTTGTCTTACATAGATCACCTCAAAAAAATGTGTAAAAAATGTGTAAAACTTTGTATTTATAGCCTACTTTTGCAGGGTGTGGCGGGATATGACGAAATGGCTATTTTGAGTAGAAAAAGTGGTGGATCCGGCCGGGCTCGAACCAGCGACCCGGTGATTATGAGTCACCTGCTCTAACCAACTGAGCTACGGATCCACTTGTGTCGAAATATATTCGACAGGGTCATTAAATTACACATTATGCCGGAAAAGGCAAATGCTATTCCGGCTTTTTTAACGATTTTACGCTGTATAGATTCATGTGGAAATAATAATTACTACTGGCAAAACCTGAATATCGCATATAATTTATAGTTTAAATTTTTATGCAATAATAATGCTTAATCAGGATAAGTAATTATGAGTTTATTTCTGGGAATAGGAATGGGGCCGATTCAGACCGGAATTTTTCTATCCGGCGCGAGTAAAGGCAATTTTGACCGGATTGTCATTGCCGAAGTTGACAACAAACTGAAAGACGCGGTAAATGCATGCGGAGGTAACGTCTCTATAAACATCGCGTGCGATAACGCTGTTTATACAGAAACTTATGCCAATGTTGAAGTCTATAATCCGTTAGATACAAATGACCTGCAAAAGTTGATAGCGGCGGCGGCAGATGCCGGTGAACTGGCTACCGCGCTGCCCAGCGTAAAATTCTTTCCACAGATCGCGGTCTGGCTTAAACAAGGATTTGCCATGCAGCCGCAGCGCCGCCGTTTTATTTATACTGCCGAGAATAACAATCACGCGGCGGAAGAGTTGGAGAAGGCTGTCGGACAGGATTTTCCGGCGACATATTATCTTAATACTGTTGTCGGCAAAATGAGCGGGGTGGCCAGTGCTGATGAATGTGAAAAGCAAGGGCTTAAACTGCTTTGTCCGGGGGCGGACCGCGGGCATCTGGTTGAGGAATTCAATAAAATATTGATCTCCGCTGTGCCGGATATTGAAAAACGGCAAGTTGAAAACCTGCATGTAAAAACAGATCTTTATCCATTTGAGGAAGCTAAGCTTTACGGTCATAACGCGATACATTTTCTACTGGGTATTCTCGGCAGGCAGCAAGGCTGTGAATACATGAGCGAACTGCGCGGTATTCCTGCGCTGATGAAAAAAGCGGAAACGGCGTTTCTCGCGGAATCGGGTGCGGCTTTGTGTAAAAAATGGGCTGGATTTGACGAGCTTTTCTCTGAGAGCGGCTTCAACGCCTACGCGCAAGACCTGCTGATCAGAATGACCAATCCTTTTTTGAAAGACGCTATCGCCAGAATCACTCGCGACATTCCCCGTAAATTAAGCTGGGATGATCGTGTTACGGGAGCCATGCGGATAGTATTGGCCCAGGGTTATGAACCGTTGATTCTCGCCGGCGGCGCCGCACTGGCGGCGGAAGATCTTTATGGCAGGGATCCTGAAAAAATCAGAAATGGCTTGGCGGAACTCTGGCCTGCCCCATGGACTGACGAACATGAGAAACTGATAAAAATGATAGTCGCAAACATCAAATAATATTGCGGCATCTATCGCTCGGACGATAGATACTCTGCACGGTTGAAAATTTAAGTCATTGAAGAAAATTCGCGGCGATACCTCGCGGGAGGGATGCCGATGACTTTTTTAAATCTGCGGATAAAATGATATTGATCAACATAACCGAGATTGGCGGCGACTTCGGAGATTTTACTTTTAGACCCGCACAATAACTCAACGCCGTGCCGCATTTTTACTGTTTCAATATAATTTTTCGGCGACATGCCGGTGGTATCGTGAAATATCCGGCGAAGTTGATTTTCGCTGATATTGCAGTATGCGGCCATTTCGCTTACAGTCCACCATTTGCCGATGTTATGTTTCAGCTCCCGGATCAGCAAATGTATTCGCGATTCGGTGGCGGGTGCTTGCTCCCTTTTGCGGTTTTCGTGATACAATTCGAAAATCAGGTTCAGCAGAAGAGAATTGGCTTCCAGTTGTGATGCCAGGGAAACATCGTTGAGCTTTTCGATGATCGGGAGCAGACGGCGGGCGGTTCCGATTTGTATCAGTCCGTCCCGCAGTACACCCGCATTGTACAGCGCATCGGCCGAAGGACCCATGAAGGCAATTGAGTCTTCATAGAAATAATCTTTATAACCTGAATAACTGTTGATCTGTCCGGGCGTGGCAATAATGCCAGTTCCAGGAGAAATAATTTCCGGCTTTTCATGCTTCGGTGTCCAGTAAAAGCCTTTGCCTCCGATCAGATGAGTCAACACGTAGAAATTGAATTTTCTAGGAACCGGCGAATCCTTGATGCCACTTTTTACTTTCGAATAGAATGAACATATCCAGAGTCCTGAACGGCACATCTGGTCGCGGATGTTCCTTGGAATCGGTTCTTCATTTATTTCCGAGGTGTTGAATTTGTCATTCATTATGATTGAAAAGTCCATTTGTTTTACTAATACTAAAGTATATTAATATATATATCATACTGAGAAATACTATAACATGGAGATATTGAAAAATGAATATTATACCAATGCCTGGAAAAGTAAAGACAAAATCAGGAACCTGTGTATTGAATGAGAAAACGATGATCATTCTTGATCAGAACAACCCGCTGATTCCGCTGGATGGTCCGTTGTTACTGACAGATACCATTGCTCATGCCGTCTGCCGCCGTCCGGTTCTTGCGCGTTCGGCCAATGCAGGCGGAAATACGATATTCCTGACACTGGACGGTATCATAGATGCACAAGGTTATAAAATGGCCATAGAAAAAACCGGTGTGACAATCACCGGAGATGGTTTACCCGGCTTATTTTACGGTATTCAGACACTGCGTCAGATGGTCGCGGAATATGGTACTGAATTACCCTGCTGCGTAATCACGGACGCCCCTGATTTTTCCGCTCGCGGTTTCTATCATGATACCACCCGCGGTAAAGTGCCGAAACTGGAAACGCTGTTTGAACTGGCGGACAAGATGGCATACTATAAACTCAACCATCTGGAACTGTATGTTGAACATACTTTCGCTTTTACCGAGTTGTCTGACGTCTGGGCCGGCAGCGATCCGCTGACCGCCGAAGAGATTCTGCGTCTCGACGAATATTGTAAAAAACGCTACATTGATCTGGTGCCGTCCTTAAGTACGTTCGGCCATTGCTACCATCTGCTCCGCAGTAAACGGCTGGAACATCTGAATGAACTGAATATCAAGGCGTCTGAATTGCCGTTTTATTTTCATGACCGTATGGCCCATTACACGCTGAACTGTTCCGATGCCGGTTCTTTCAAGGTTGTCGAGGCAATGATTGCAAAATTTTCTCCTCTATTCAGTTCCAAATATTTTAATATCTGCTGCGATGAGACATTCGATTTGGGAACCGGCAGGAACGCTGCCAAAGCCAAAAAACACGGCAAGGGACGTCTTTATATGGATTTTCTCGAAAAGGTTGTTGGTGCCGTCAAAAAACAGCATAAGATTCCAATGTTGTGGGGCGACGTTGTCCTGCATGAACCTGGTCTGATTTCAGAGTTTCCGAAAGGCACCATTGCGTTGAACTGGGATTATTCAACGGAATGCAAGTACCGTCCATGCGAACCTTTCGCTGAAAATAAAATTCCATTTTATGTCTGTCCCGGTGTTCACGGCTGGAATACTTTCTTTAATAACATCAATAATGCATGTGAAAACATCTGGAATTACGCTGCGGCTGGCAGAAAAAACGGAGCGATCGGCTTCCTCAATACTGACTGGGGTGATTACGGCCATGTCAACCTGTTTTTCAATTCCATGCACGGTATGAGTTACGGTGCAGCAGTTTCCTGGAATGTTGATGCGGCGAAAGATACTGCCGCTTTTGACAAAGCGTTCAGTTTGCAGGAACTTGGAATTGATTCTGCCGAAGCGGTTGATATCGCCAGGGCAATTTCGGCGGCGAGATCGATTGACTGGGGCCATATTGTTCGTTGGTATGAATCCGTCCGGCGTGGCGAACCCGAAGCGGAAGCAATTAAAAAAATCGCGAATCCATCTGACTGCGGCAAGTTAACCTCCAGCATCAGCAAGCTGGAAAAACTTGTTCCAGCGCTGACCTTGAAATTGAACGCGGCGAAAACAGATCCGTTGAATGTACGGGAACTTATTGCCGGTGCCAGAGGAGAATTGCTGATGCACCGGATAGCGCAAAACGTTTGCCGCAAGGACAAAACCGCGGCCTGGAAAACCGCCGATGAAATAAGATTCTTTGAGAAAGATTTTTCCGAAGTCTGGCATTGCCGCAATAAGCCGTCTGAATATTACCGAATAAAAGAAACGCTGCTTGGCATGGCAGTAATTCTGGACAGCTCTTACCAGGGAGTCGTATAAAAAAACTTTCACATCTTTGCGATTCTACCGAATGCCTTTGTGTTTGCCGGTTCGCGACATACCTGATGGTATGCGCCTCCCCGGCAATTTTCAAAATAACTTCGGGATATTTCTCGAAACTTGTCAAGTTTATTCCTTAAAATATGGGAAAAAGTTTGCTGTATAGTGTGACGGAAAGCTTTTAACCCACCGTCATTTCATTGGATGAGTTTTTTTACCCTGCGCCAAATATACTCTGCACGGCTGAAAATTTAACATAGATTGCGAAGATTTTGAGAATTGGTTCGTATTCTGAGAGGCTGCCGATACCGGGGTATCGAAGGCCTCGAAGAGTGCGAATTCAAAATCGAAAGATCGCAATCCCGCAGGCGGGGGACTGTCTTTTTTCGTTCCTCCTTCATGCGATGTGGGTATCGCCTGTCAGTCGGATCGAAAAAATCCGATCCACAATCCTGCTCGTCTATTCTTAAATTTTCAACCGTGCAGAGTATAAATAGAGTGTTACTGCGTTGAACTTAGGAGTCGTTCAAAAACAACTGGCACTTTCTACTGGTTTTCCGGGGAACTTTCGGATCCGCCGCTTCGTTACAAAGCGCTATAGCTTTGCTCCTCACCGGCGAAGCCGGAATTTCTCCCGGATACCTCAGTATAAAAATACCAGTTATTTCTTAACAACTCCTTAAGTTTTCAGAAGACACAAAAGAACGTGAATTCGGGTATAATATTTCCACTCATTTCAGAGGGTCATTCCTGCAATAGTTTTGCTGCATTTTTGAACAGCTATTACAAATCTGTTGAAACATATTTGACTTCTGTATAATATTAGTATATTTTACAGATAGATTAATCCACTGGACACTGGAGACATTTTATGGAATACAGGTTGCAAGACTTGATTGATATGCCGAAAGTTCAGGATTTACTGGACAGTCTCTACGATGCCTTTCGTCTTCCTTCCGCGATTGTAGATATTAAAGGGAATATTCTTACGGCTTCCGGCTGGCAGGATATTTGCACCAGATTTCACCGCATCAACCCGGTTTCAGAGCTGGAGTGCCGTAAGAGTGACTTATACATTATGGATCATCTTCCAGAGGCTGATCCTTCTGTCATGTATTGTTGTCCGCATGGCATGGTTGACTGCGCGACTCCGATTGTTGTCGGCGGGATGCACGTGGCAAATATTTTTACCGGTCAGTTATTTCTGGAACCGCCGGATCTGGATTTTTTTAGAAAACAGGCTGCGAAATATGGATTTGATGAACAGGCGTATATGGAAGCTGTTGCCAAAGTTCCATTGTTTACCAGCGAGCAGCTTTATAAAAATATGGCGGTAGTTCGTAAGTTTACCGAAATGCTTGGCGAAATCGGGTTAAAACGACTGCAGGCAATCAAATCCGAAGAAACCCTGCAGGAAAATCAGGAACGGCTGAATTTAGCATTGAGCACATCCAGAATGGGGATCTTTGATTGGGATATTTTAGAGAACAAACGGGTATGGGACGAGCAGCAGCAGCGTTTAGTGGGATTTCAGCCTGGTACATTTTCCGGAAAAACTGAAGATATTTTGCGTCTTGTGCATCCTGATGACCGGAACAAAAGAAATACTGCAATTGAGCAGGCGATAAAAGATAAAAGCGGTTACGATTTAGAAATTCGCACAATATGGCCGGACGGCAGCATTCACTATATTGCCTCGCGCGCCAAAGTTTATTGCGACCAAAGCGGGAATCCCGTCAGGATTATCGGCGTCAGCTGGGACGTCACGGAGCGGATACAGACCGAAAAAAAATTAATGGAAAGTGAAAGCCGTTTCAAGGATATTGCGGAAAACGCGGCTGATATGATTTGGGAATTTAACGCTTCAGGTAAAATTACATACATCAGCGATGCAGTTAAGAACGTGCTTGGTTATTCTCCGGATGAATTAGTCGACAAAAAATATTTCTTTGACCTTTTTCCTGCTGAAGAACGCGAGAAATTGAAGGCTGCCACGTTTGCAGCATTCGCAGACAAACGAGCCTTTCATAAGGTTGTCAATCCTAATATACACAGGAATGGCCGGCATGTGATTCTGGAATCCAACGGTTCTCCAATACTTGATGCAAATGGCGACCTGCTTGGCTATCGCGGAACCGATACCGATATTACCAGAAGGAAAATAACGGACGATCAACAGCGCTTCTCCAAACAAGTGCTGTCGCTGTTGAACCAGAGTGAGCGCCGCGCAGATATTATTGAACAACTTTTGATGCTGTTTAAGCAATTTTCCGGCATGGAGGCAATCGGCATCCGCATCCGCAAAGGCAATGATTATCCATATCACACTTTTACCGGTTTCTCTTCCGAGTTCATAGAGCGTGACCGGTATTTGTGTGTTCCCAATTCTGACGGTAAATTTTGCAGTGATGAATCCGGCATTCCGCAATTGGAATGTATTTGCGGCATGGTTCTTCAAGCCAGAACCAATCCTGCATTGCCATGTTTTTCGTCTGGCGGCAGCTTCTGGTCCAACAGTGTAACCGATTTGATGGTCGAAAGAGGCCGGGAAATAAATTGTTTTGGCCCCCCCCGTAACCATTGCAGTCAGGCAGGCTATGAATCCGTAGCCTTGATTCCACTGCGGACCGGTACGGAGATCATCGGTCTGCTGCAGTTCAACGACAAGCGCAGGAACCTGTTGTCTCCAGATTTTATTAGTTATATGGAAGATGTCGGTTCCAGCATCGGTATCGCGCTTGAGCGTATTCGCGCTGAAGAGGATATTCGCAAAGCTAAGGACGAAGCGGAATCTGCCTGTCTGGCAAAAAGCGAATTTCTGTCTACCATGTCTCATGAAATCAGAACTCCTTTGAACGGGATTCTCGGATTTTCCAGCATGCTTGCTGAAGAGTTGCCATCATGCAACATCCCTGAAAACGGTAAATTCCAGGAATATCTTCATGTAATTGAGCAATGCGGGGAATCGCTGCGGGATATAATTAATGACATACTGGAGATTTCCAGCATCGAGTCCGGCCATTTCAGCAAAGTTTATGAAGAGTTTTCACCAGCTGAACATATCAGACAAAGTCTCAACCCATTTATTTATAAAGCTAAAGAGAAAAATATTACACTGAGTTTCAAACCTAATAACCTGCCGGTAAAAGTTGCCGGGGACAGTCGCCGGTTGACGCAGATACTGTTCAATCTTGTAGGCAATGCTGTCAAGTTTACGGAACAGGGCGGCATCAGTGTTATTGCCGATTGCGCCAGCGATCATTTGCTGATTACTGTCAGAGACTCCGGTATCGGAATTCCCGCGGCAAAGTTACACAAAATCCTGCAGCCGTTTTATCAGGCAGACCAGTCATCCGTCAGAAAATATGGCGGTACCGGGCTGGGTTTGACAATCGTTTCCAGGTTGCTGGAAAAACTTGACGGGACGATCAAGATTGAAAGCAAAGAGAACCAGGGGACGGTTATTTCAATAACGTTTCCGGTATGCGTGCCCGGGGGTATCGTTGTGGATCAGCCGGCAATTCCCGCGGCTGAACCCCTCGCCACTTTTGCCGGACTGAATATTCTTGCCGTTGAAGATGAACCTTTTAACATCAAGTATCTGGAAAAACTGTTGACAGATACAGGTTCTAACTTTAAGATTGTTGACACTTTTGCCGCAATGCGTAAAGAATGTGTGAAATGTAAAAAGCCGGATGTGGTGCTGATTGATATTTCCCTGCCGGACGCTGACGGATTTGAATGTTTGCAATGGTTACAGAAAAAATATTCAGGCCAGAAGGTTAAATATATTGCTCAGACCGCGCATGTGCTGTCACCTATGACTACCCGCTATAAAGAAGCTGGATTTGATGATTTTATCGGCAAGCCGTATAAAAAGAAAGAGTTATTCGAGATTATTCTAAAAAATATTTAAAGTTGGTAAAGTACCGCAAGCATTCCGGCTTGCGACTTCTACCATTGAACCGCTCAAGCTGGAAGTCTCCACAGGTGCCCATGGCTTGAGGTACTTTCAATTCCGGCAGACACGATGTGCAAAGGATTTTAATATTTTACCTTGCGGGATGGGCTTTCCGGTTCTATCTTTATACAGTTGCGGTATTGGCCGTCTTTACAGGACAGATAATAAATTGAGGAATGCATGGACGGTTGCGTGATTTCCACGGAGTGGAAAAATATTAATTTACGGAGATGGTAATATTATGAACGTACCGACATTTACAGTTCAGGAAGGCTCCGGCAGCAACCGGGAATATCCGATGACCCGGGATGATTTTTTTATCGGACGAGGGCTGGAGTGTAACATCGTAATTGACAAAAACGATATTTCCAGAAAACATACCAAGATATCCAGAGACGGCGAGAAGTTTTTCATTGAAGACCTGCAAAGCGTGAACGGCACGTTTCTAAATGCGTCTCCAGTATTGGCGAGGCGTGAAATCAAGCATATGGATGTGATTCAGGCCGGTTCCACAATGATCGTGTTTAATGATCCGGACAATCTGTCGCATATTAACCTGTCAGGGACCAGTACCAGGATCGGGCTTGAGGAAGGTTGTTCGTTTGAATATATGAAAGTTATAATCAAACAGCTCGAAGATAATATTGCCGTGGTATTTAAAGGGAAACCGGAAGTGATCAGGGATATTATCGTCTGTCTGTTCGCTGACGGACATGTGCTGATCGAAGATGCACCGGGCGTTGGCAAGAGCATGCTGGCGCAAGCTATTTCCAAATCAATCCAGGGCGTGTATAAGCGGATTCAGTTTACCCCTGATATGCTGCCTTCGGATATTACCGGCATGTCCATTTACGACGAAAGTAAAAAAGAATTTAAATTCATGCCGGGCCCGATATTCGGCAATATTATTCTGGCGGATGAGATCAACCGGACAACGCCCCGGACGCAGTCCAGTTTGCTGGAGTGCATGTCGGAATCGGTTGTGACCATAGACGGACATCCGCATGTGCTGCCGAAACCATTTTTTGTTATTGCGACCCAGAATCCTGACGATTATCACGGTACTTATCCCCTGCCGGAGCCGCAGCTTGACCGTTTTCTGATGCGTCTTTCAATCGGCTATCCGGCGCCGGAAGTGGAAAAAGACATTCTGCGTTCACAAACTATTTCCCATCCGCTGAATGAAATTTCTTATGTCGTGAAGGCCAGCGATATTGTCCGGTCCCATGCGGTAGTACGCAAAATTCATATTTCCGATGAAGTGCGGAATTATATTGTGGCGATTGCCGCAGCCACCCGCAGTCATCCGGCGCTGACCAACGGATGCAGCCCCCGTGCGTCGCTGGCGCTGATGCGGGTGAGCCAGAGCCTTGCGGCTTATTACGCGCGGCAATATGTTATTCCGCGGGATGTCCGGGAAATGGTTAAGCCTGTTCTGGCCCACAGGATCAGGCTGAAGTTGCGTTATCAGGGGGAATGGCGCAGCGTAAACGATGTTCTGGACAGTATTCTTGAATCAATTCCGATGGCCAATGAGGAAAAAGGTCTATGAATTTGATCCTGCCGACATCACGGGGAGTAGTTTTCCTGTTTGTTACGGTTGGAAGTGTCATGGTGGCTCTGGTCAATGTCGGTCTGGCTACCGCGCTGACTGCTTCCAGCCTTAGCGGAATAGTCATTTCCAGTTTCCTGCTGGCGCTGTTTTCCCTTTACGGGATTGAGATAAGGCGTGTCCCGAACCAGGACGGCGAACGCGGCCGGCGGGTCTTTATGCCGGTTACTTTGATTAATCACACCAGACGCTACCGCCAGTCAATTGTAATCCGTGAAACATGTCCTTTTGTCGAAGGCGGCAGAAATAATTTTCCTGCTCCGCCGCTTGCGCCCGCTGAAGAACTGATTGTTGACCGCTGGATGTCCGCCGCTTCGCGCGGATATTACAAGATGAAAAAAATTACGATCATCGGAGGCGACCCGGCAGGTCTGTTCTGCCGCAAAAGAACATTCAAACTGCCTGGCGCGGTCATGATTTATCCGGAAACTGTGCCGTTGACCTGGCTGCCGATCAGACTCCGAAAAAAAGTGATGCCTGCTACGGAAGGGCGGCTGCTGGGAATTTCCGGACATGGCCAGGAATTTTTCGGAGTTCGCGGATACCGCAGTTATGATGAAGTACGATTTATTCACTGGAAGGCAAGCGCTTCGAAAAGGCGTCTGATGGTAAAAGAATTTGAAGCCAATACGGTTGATGAGGTCAATATTCTGCTGGACGCGGAATTGTCCAGTATCGGGATTGACCCGAATGACAGCAATTATGAATTTTTAATCAAAACCGCAGCTTCGATAACGGCTTACCTGGCAGAAATGTATTGCCGTCTCCAGTTTATTACCCATGGTCCGAACGGAACCGTTATCAGGTTGCGCGGCGATGCCGCCGGCGTCAAAACAAACATAATAAATTCACTTGCCGTGCTGGAGCCGCAGAAGTTACCGCTGATCGAGCTTCTGGACGGAGAGCTTGAGCATATTTTCGCCAACTCTATCTTTTATTGTCTCACCATGTCGGAGCCGGATAATCTGCATCAGCGTTTTGAAGCGCTGATGGAGCGTGGAATTGAAATCCGGTGGATATATGCCCCGAAAGAATATTTTCCTATGATTATCGAACCGGATGTACCTAGAAAAATCAAAAAAGGCAAAGTTAAAACCAGCTCTTCCGGGGCGGTTTCTCCATATGTGGCGACTTTTGAAACAGATGTTTCCGGGATGTTGAGAAATGAATAAAAAAGATGCAAAAAAGCAAGATAAGCTCTTAGACAATCTGCCAGGGTATCGCCCTTCCAGGTTGTCTTTCCATCCAGCCTACATCATCTTTTACGGATTGAGTATTATTTCCGCGCTGTGGCAGCATGGGCATCCGGCGCTGACGCTTGCGCTGTTGCTCGTGCTCATTCCGTGCGGCATGATCGCTTATGTCCCCTATCGCAACATCAGCAGGGATTCTCGTTTTTTTATTCAAATAGTTCTTGTCCTGCTTGCCGGCAGCTGGTTTTTCTACCGGGTGATTAACCACGTCCAATTGGATAAAGTTTTGATAGAGTCCGTCTGCATTGCCGGCCTGTGCTTTATTTTTGCACAGCGGCGGGAGGACTATGATTATCTGTTGCTGATCAGCATGTTTCTGCTGATTTACGGAGCGCTGCTGCCGCGAACAATTTTTATTGCTATCTTTTTTGTGGCGTTGATGCTGGCGATGGCGATTTTGTACAGTACCAGAACGCGTTCTCTTGCCGGACAGCCGGGGATACTGCCGCCGCCCGGCATAGTCAGGCGCAACTGGCCGCATATCCTGACCCATATTATTGTCAGCGGTTTGATATTCTGGTTTGTTTTTTCCATTTTCCCGGTAGAAGGAAAGAAGGGGGCTGGATTATTCGAAGTATCTTTCGGTACCGATAATGAATCGGACATGCCGGAGTTCACCTTGTGGTTCAAACCTGAAAAGGTTAAGAAATCCGACAAAGGAAGAATAGAGGTACAGAACGGTTCGCCTACTTCTATCGGTAAAACCGGAGCTCCGATGACGATAAAAAAATCGGAGTCAATGAGCAGTTCAGGCAGCGGCGGCGCAAGTCCGCCCGGCAAAGATATGATATTCAGGGTGAAGTCGCCTGTAAAACTCTATTGGCTGGCGCAGTTATATGACGACTATGACGGCATTGAATGGACAATTTCTGAGGATTTAAAGAACAAAGGCGGCGTCAGAGACACAAATTTAAAAGCAAAAGCGGTCAATTACGGTATTGAACAGAATTTTATCATCGAAAAATGGATCAGCAACAAGCTGTATGCCGCTTACCGTCCTGTGTCTTTCGAAAATTCCGGTCTGCAATCCGGGGTGATAAAGATCGAATCCGATTTCTATCATGTATGGCTGAAAGAAAAAAACTATCCGTCGCTGCCGTTCAAGTATCAGATATATTCAGAACTGTATATGCCGGACATCAAAAAAGAAAATGAAAAAGATGACGGCGTCAACTATTGGATTGAAAAACTGCCGCAGAAGCATTACCTGAAATTGCCGAGGAGTAAAATCTCCAGGCGTCTTAAATTGCTGACTAAACGGCTGACTCAGCATGTTCAGATGCCATTTGAAAAAGCGATTATCTTAAGAAATTATCTCAGAGAAAATTTTCAATATAAACAATTTTCTCAGAAAGTGCCGGACGCCCGCGAGTCGGCAGATTTTTTTCTGTTTGATTTGCGGGAAGGCCATTGCGAGTATTTTGCCTCTTCGCTGACAGTAATGGCCAGGCTCGCCGGACTTCCGGCCAGAGTGGCTACCGGATTTTCCCCGGGGAACTATAATGCTTTGACCGGTTATTTTGAAGTCCATGAGTATCATGCTCACGCCTGGACCCAGATTTACATTGAGAAAATGGGTTGGATTACTTTTGATGCGACTCCGCCCGGAGAAATTGTTTCAAATACTACGCCGTTCGCAATCGGCAGTTTGAGAGATCCTTTCGGTGACAGTTGGCGCATTATGCCCCCGGAACTTACGCGGCAGACCCTGTCTACAATCAGAAAAGGTTTTTTCGAACATCTTGATCAGACAGATGACGCTAATCTGACTATTGCCGAAAAAGCACTGGTTGAAACAGCGATGGCTCCTGAAAAAATTCAGGAGAAACTCCGCAATATGCTTAATTCTGCAATGCCTAATGTCAAAGGCGAAGGCTTTGAAAAGTTTAAGACAATCTATGAAAATATAAAGGAATCATTCGAAAAAATGCTTGATAACGCCAAAGATAAAATCTTCCGGATCTATCTCTGGTCCAAGAAAAACTGGGCAGTGGCTTTTCCCCTCCTGATGGTTATTCTCGCACTATTACTGGAGATAAAAATACTGGAAAAATATTTTTATCGCCGCAAGCTGCTGCGAAATTGCCGGGATTGGTTCCGGAGCGCGGAGGATTCAGCTGCCGTAAACCCGGTTGAAACTGTCAGACTGTGTTATCTTACGGTTCGTGAACTGCTGGTACTGGCGGAATATCCGCGTCAGAACAATGCAGAGTTGTTTGAATATGGCGCCTCATTAAATAATCACGACCTGCAATTGGCTAAAGATGTAGTTGTGGTTTTTTTCATTTATTCCAGATATGAATACGGAACTGAAAAAGTCAGCCAGGAGGACTGTAAGGAAATTCTGGAGAGGGCCGACAGAATCCGGCATTTTATTTATCCATTGATCCTGGAAAGCGACGAACTGGAAACCCTGACGGAAAGCCAGGTCGCATAGGAAAATTGTAACTATCCAGCAGTCACGGGAACACTGAGATGCAAAGAAGGTGAGGGGAGCCAGACTGTGCTATACCCCGGTTTTATCCGGACCCCATATCAGTTTGTGCATCTGCAACTGGAGGCGGGCTGCCGGTCGGTCGGCAATCATCCATGTCGCCAGTTGTTGCGGTGTGATTTTATCCCAAACCGGACTGAACAGCAGATTTTGCGTCTTGGATGAAAGATCATATTCGCGGATAATCTTACGCGAGAAATCATAATCTTCCCTGTCGGAAATAACGAATTTTACTTCGTCAGCCGGAGTGATAAAATCGTAGTTTTTATAGAGATTGCTGCCGGATTCGCCGCTGGACGGGGTTTTGCAATCCAGAATACGGATGACGTTTTCCGGCAGTTCCCATATCGGCATGGAACCGTTTGTTTCCACCAGCACCGTCATGCCGGCGTCCAGCAGTTTTTCGCAGAGTGAAATTGTTGCAGGCTGAGTCAGTGGTTCGCCCCCGGTGATTTCAACCAGATCAACGCCTGACGAGACCGCCTTGACTACCAGCAGATCGAGCATTTCCGCTTTGCCGCCGGTCAAATTGGCGGAGTATTGTGTATCACAGTAACGGCATTTCAGATTGCACCCGGCCAGCCGGATGAAAAAACATAGTCTTCCGGCATGGGTGGATTCTCCCTGAATGCTCAGGAACGTTTCAGTTACCCAAATACTGCTTTGATTCATTGATAATTCCATAAGTATCGCTGTCTAATACTCTTTTTAACAACAGAGGCATCCCGCAGTCGCGGGCACACAGAGAAAACTTTTTTTAACTTCTGTCTTTGAGTCTTCTGGATTTCTGTCTTTCATTCTGACTTCTGTTATTCAAAATATGTCGCCCCGGATGCGGGGGATTCACAAACTCTTATCCTGGCTACTTTTACATTGCCGTCATTCATCTTTGCGGATAGCTTCCGGTAGATAACCTGGGCAATAATTTCACTGGTCGGGTTAATAGTTTTAAACTCATCCAGTTCTGAGATGTTGGTATGATCGTAATTGTCCAGGATGGCATCCAGTTCCTGTTTCAACTTTTTAAAATCTACGGCAATTCCGATCTGGTCAAGCTTTTCCGCCCGAAGCACGGCCTGCACTGTCCAGTTATGGCCGTGAAGCGCCGAGCAGTCCCCCTGGTAACCTTGAAGGCAGTGCGCTGCCGAAAAACTCCTGGTAATATCAATTTCAAACATATTGGACCTCCGTTTACTTAACCTGCTGAATAATAAATTAACCGTGAAATCCGGTTTGCGCAAGGCATCACAACCTTTTACTCCAAGGATATTTTGTTTATATGGATTTCCCGGTCGCTAGCAGCCTGTCGGACTTATGCCTTCTACTGCGAAAAATCCCGGACTTTGCCGGAATTTTAGTCGAAAGACATCAAATAGTATTGCTATTCTCAGTTTTTCGTCAGAAAATCCGGCTTGGTCAGATGATTTTATCGTTGCGACGTCCTCAGCCCGACAAACTGCTAGTTGAGTACAGGCAATGCAGAATCAATGTGTCGACTGAGGCAGGAACGCAAACCTTTTTGGGATCGGCGGATTTTTTTTGCTGATAAACCTGCCTTAACTGTTGCAATCTTAAAGAGTAAAAATTATATTAACTTGGACATTTTGTTAGTCGTGTCAATAAGTGTATGTTGCGGGGGGATTGTTTTGAAGTTAAAAATTCATAGAACATTCTTTGCTCTGTTATTATTTATAGTCTCCGGCTTTCTGTCTTCAGCAGTTTTTTCACAGAATCAGGACAATAAAGCCGTTCCGGCTCTGACCAAAGTAGTTTTTACTCCTCAATGGTTTCCACAAGCCCAGTTTGCCGGGTATTATATGGCGCAGGAACTTGGTATTTACAACAAATACGGACTGGATGTCGTCTTTCAGTATAAGCAGCCGCAACGGACGCTGATTTCAGTGCTGACGGAAAAAAATGCGGATTTCGTGACAGATTTTCTTGCTTCCGGAATCAAAATGCGGGCAAACGGCATTAAAATCATAAATATCGGCCAGATTTCTCAGCGTTCCGCACTGGTGTTCGTTGCCAGAAAAAGTTCAGGAATCAAAAAGCTTGAAGATATCAATGGTAAAAAAGTCGGAATCTGGATGACTGATTTCCAGGAAGTGCCGAAGGCGCTGCTGGAAAGACATAAAATTAAAGCGGAAATAATTCCGGTGGTATCCGGAATTGAACTGTTTCTGTGCCGCGGTATTGATGTGATTGCAGTCATGTGGTATAATGAATATCATGAACTGCTGTCCTCCGGAATCAATGAAGACGAGATAACCACATTTTTCTTCAACGATTATAATCTTGATATTCCGGAAGACGGAATTTACTGCCTGCGGGAAACATACGAGAAGAATCCTGAGATGTGCCGGAACTTCACCAAGGCGTCGCTCGAAGGCTGGCAGGAGGCTTTTAAAAATAAAAAAAGAACACTGGAGATTATTCGTAAATACTGCCGGGAAAATCATATCCCTTATAATAATGCCCATCAGAGCTGGATGCTGAACCGGATGGAAGAATTGATCTTCCCGTCCGGAGGAAAACATGTCGCCGGCTTCCTTGCTCCAAAAATGTATCTTGATACCGCGAAGAAACTAAAATTCACCGGCGTAATCAAGACGATTCCGCCATACGGCGAATTTTATAAGAATGTTTTAAACGGCAATACCTCCTCAGGCAGGGATGAAAGTATCAGCGGCAAGGAGGAAGATGTTCAAAAATAGAAGTCTGGCATTTAAGCAAAGTTTTTATATATTGCTGAGCGTGATGATCGTCTCTATCGGTATCTTTTCCTATGTCACCTGCTATGTATGGTCACTGATGCAGGATGGGATTGAGACAAGCACCCGGCATATCGGCGAGTCCACCGCTAACCGACTGGACCAGATATTTATTGAAGCGACCAGACTGGGCAAGCAATTGGCAATTCAGTTTGAAAACAGCAAAATGACTGACGAAGAAGTCGGTAAACTGTTGACCGCAACGCTGGAAAGCATGCAATACGATCGTCCGGAAATATACAGTTTGAGCGTTGCTTACGCGCCTTACTGTTTTGATAAAAGCAAAGAATACTACATGGTTTATTCCGCCAGGAAGGACGGAGGTATTAAGCTGGAACATACGGGTGGTACAGACTATGAATACTTCTATTACAGCTGGTACACGCTTCCGAAAACGCTGGAACATGCAGTTTGGACTGAACCGTATTTTGATGAAGTTGTAATGTCCTCTTATGCCGTTCCGTTTTATCGTGTGCAGGACGGCAAGCGTGAGTTCTCCGGTGTTATCACCGTTGATCTGTCGCTGTCATGGCTGCAAAAAGCGGTGTCCACGATCAAACTTAACAATTCCGGTTATGCTTTCCTTATTTCCAAATTTGGACGTATCATCACTCATCCTGACGCCGAGCGGATAATGAATGAAACTATTTTCAGCATGGCCGAAGAACGCGAAGATAAATTTCTGCGTGAAGCCGGACGGGACATGATCGCCGGCAAAAGCGGCTTAGTGCCATATAAAAAACATTTGATCAGTCAGAAAAAATCCTGGATGTTTTATACTCCGCTGCAATCCAACGGCTGGTCGCTGGGGATCATTTATCCCGAAGACCAGTTGTTTGAAGCTATCGCCAGGATGGAAGTTACCATTTTGACGCTGTTTATCATCGGAATGCTGCTGCTGCTGGGAGTAATTATCTGGATATCCCTGAAAATCACCCGGCCGTTGCGTATCCTGACCCAAGCCACCGGTGAAATCGGCAGCGGAAATTTCCATGCTGTCATGCCTGAAATAATCGCCAATGACGAAATCGGCAAACTTAGCACTGCGTTTTCCGCGATGCAGGCCGCGCTGGTCAAGCATATCGAAAATCTTAAAGAGACGACCGCGGCTAAGGAAAAAATTGAAAGTGAATTGAAAATCGCCAAAGACATTCAAATGGGTATTCTGCCCCAACTGCTTCCGCCGTTTCCCGAATGTAAAGAATTCTCCCTGTATGCCGTTTTGAATTCAGCTAAAGCCGTTGGTGGCGACCTCTATGATTTCTTCCATCTCGACGACGACCATGTTTGCATCGTCATTGGTGATGTTTCCGGCAAAGGTGTTCCCGCGTCGTTGTTTATGGCGGTGACCCAGACCCTGCACCGCGGCATCGCAAATATAAAAATGAACACCGGCGAAATCGTCACTAAAGTCAGCCAATCATTAAGCCATAATAATGAGACTTCAATGTTTGTCACCTATTTCATGCTTATCCTGAATATCAGGACTGGTGAAATGCAGTACACCAATGCCGGGCACAATCCGCCGTTCATCCTGAGAAGCGGCGACGGTATCACCAAAGTATCTAAACGGCACGGTCCGCCGGTAGGTGTGGCCGAGTTGGACTACGGGCTGGACTCGATGACCATCAATCCCGGGGATACACTGGTGCTCTATACGGATGGCGTTACCGAGGCCATGGATATCGACAATAATGAATTCGGAGAAAACCGGCTGTTAGGCGTCCTGGCTGACTGCGCCGTCAATCCGACCCCGATAAATATTACCAAAACGATCCTCTTTGCTGTTTCAAAATTTACTGCCGGGCAGGAGCAGTCCGATGATATCACGATATTGGCTTTGCGGTTTGCTCCAAATGGCCTTGTAAAGGAGTAACCTGCATACGAATTCGGGGAAACATAAATTCATTCAGGAGATGTACGATGAAACTTTCAGTACCGCTGTGGCAGCTGGCCGGGGAGGGTTTGGCCCTGTGTTATCGGGGAGCTACCGCTTATGAAGCTGAAATAAGCCATAATTCGGCACTCGTACTGAGCGGAGAACCATACCCGGATTTAAACTATTTTCTGCTTGATGACCAGGTTTTTCCGGAAATTAAACTCTGTCGCGCAGTGGAGAAAATCCGGCTGCGCCAGATTCCGGCGCTATATTTTATTGCTGCAGATCTGAAAGAACGAATCGCTGAAACCGCTTGTAAACTGGGGCTGACTCATGCCTGCAATATTCCGGTCATGACTTATACTTCGGAATTAGCTTTATATGATGCTGCCGGCTATGAAATTGAAATAGTCAGTAATGCAAAAATGTTGAAAACTGCAAACCGGCTTATGGCTTCGGCATTTAATCTGCCGGTGGCGGCGGTGGAAAGAGTTTTCGGTCCGGGCATTATTGACGCTCCCGGCGTCCAGGTTTTTATCGCCTCCAGAAATAATACTCCGCTATGTACGGTGCAAACCACGACCGCCGGTAATATCTGCGGAATATGGGGCATGGCAACCGCCCCGGACTTCAAGCAAAAGATGGATGGTAAATCGCTTTTGCAATTTGTAATGTCGTACCATTTTCTGAAGGGGGTAAAAGCCTTTTATCTGCTCGGCACCGAGATTGGCCGCCCGTTCTATGAAGATATCGGATTTCAGGCACAGACGGAAGCTATGGTCTGGGTTGACCGCGAGTGTCCTCTGTCCAATTTCCGTTAGCCGTTTGCGGGTTTGGTGAATCGTAAAATGTATTTGCAGTTGTCCTGATTTATTCTGTCTCCGGTATTTATTCTTAAATGTTTTTCTCAAAAAATACTTTCCGAAAAATAATAATGATTGCTCTTTTTCCACTGAGTGATATATTTTATGTAAATGCGTTAAAATACTATAATGTCAAGCGAACGCTATATTTGGAAACAGGCTCTTTATTTTTATTTGAGGTAGCATGAAAAAGTTGTTATTTATGGTTGCGTTGGGGTGTTTTTCGGTAATGGGCATCGAGATTAACAAGGAGTCTGTCAAGAAAGAAGCAATTGCCCAGATCGGCGAGTTTCAGATTCCTGAAAACGGATCAAAAGTTGAATTGGAACTGCGGGATAGCACTAAAATAAAAGGCTCACTGTCTAAAGTGACCGCAGATAAAATTTATCTGGAAGTTGAAGACGGCGCAACCAATGTTTATAAACCGGAACAGCTTGCGCCCGGTTTCAGATGGAAATTCTTCAAAGCTGAATATGATAAAAAGTTGAAAACAGTAATTGATGAGATAATTGAAGATAAAAAAGTTGAGGCAGCTGTAAAAGAGAAAAAAGCTGCGGCTCTGGCGCTAAAGGTATCTGAGAAAAAGGAAATTGAGAAAAAAACGGATACTCCCAAAGTTGAAGAGAAAAAAAGCGTAGAGTCAATCAAAAAAGAATTCGGAGAATTCAGGGCCCCGACTAAAGATTCAGTATTTGAACTGGAATTGACCGATGGCACGCAAATGTCTGGAAAAGTAAGCAAAGTGAGCGGAAATAAAGTTTATCTGGAAATAGAGGAAGGGAGAGTGTCTGTCCATAAACGGGATAAAATTTTGCCAAATTCCAGATGGAAATTATTCAAAGAAGATTTCGATAAGAAACTGAAAGACACGATTGACGAATTTAAAGCGGAAGAAGCAAAAAAAGCTCCACCTGCGCCGCCAGTTTCACCTGCCTCGGCCACTGCCGTCGCACCGCCAGTTTTACCTGTCTCAGCCCCTGTTGTTGCACCTGCTCAACCTGTTGCGCCGCCGCCAGTTTTATCTGCCACTGCCACTGCCGTAGTGCCGCCAGTTTTACCTGTCTCAGCCCCTGTTGTTGCACCTGCTCAACCTGTTGCGCCGCCGCCAGTTTCATCTGCTTCCGGAGGGATGCCGGTGCCGCCGTCCGCAACACCCAAAAAGTCCTGAGCAAGAGCAGGGAAAAGCTAAATACCAGTAAGACAATTATAGACAACGCGAGGAATCGCGCGCACGATTCTATAAATATGCAATGTCAAAGGCAGAAGGAGCTAACTTCCATAAAACTATTCCAGTTGGAGCAGGCACGAGAAGATTTTTTTGCATGCGTGACTTGCTCGACAGTGAAAAGCAGAACGTGCGTGTGGTTGAATCCATCGCGAGTCAGTCGCATATAATTTGTACGGATGAGGGACGCATGATAGCCAACACGGTTTGCCTCGTTCACTGCGTGAGCTGAGAAAGGGAAATTGAACCATGAAGAGCAAAATCAATTTGTCGAATTTCGGTGTGGTCATTTCGGTGCGCGGCAGTGTTGTGGATGTGCGGTTCGACGAGCGTCTGCCGTCGATTTACTCGGTGTTGCTCGCTGGATGTGAAGGGCATCGTCATCGAAGTGCTGGCCCGGCATAATGTGCGCGGAATGCAGGCGGCATGGGCGATGGCATAGGCAGATGAACAATTTCCAGTGGAGATTCTGAAACGGAAGAATCAGGACGAAGTCGGATCCGCTATTTTGAAGCCGCTTTCAATTTCAAATCATGTATCCGGCAGTACTCAGCAAAAGAAAGACCGCTGTTCCAGTAACCCGGCAGCGCGCGCTGCCACCGGCACCACACAATTCCGCGTTTGACCATAAAATATCCTCCTGGTTATTGTTGAAGGATAATTTACTCGGAGGAAAACAAAAAAACAGATGTAGCCGGCTGGACGCTTACCAACGTTCCGGCAAAAATATTGATGAATTGCTGGAGAATCTTAACCGGGAGTTCCATAGTTTGCGTCAGGGATGCATTGGCATCGACGAGGAAATGTTCGATGTAATTTCAGGCTTTGAGGCACTGGATGGCAGCCGCGGATCAAGCTCCACCGGAATTATACCGTTTTAATTCAAAAAAACATGGTCAGTTTCTAACTGGTTCCCAGGTGTCATCGGGATTGAATTCAGTCATTTCGGCGGCAATCTTTTCGGTATTTTCGCCAAGATCCTTCTCGAATATCACCCCGCATTTGGACACCATGAATGACTTAATACCGAGATTGTCATATTTTGCGGGATAGGCCAGCACGGCAAAACCGTTCTTGAGTTTGCCATCGACCAGATAACTTTTCTTCCCTCCCGGTGCATCGGGGCCTTGCGCCTTAAGCACTTTGTAATAGTAGCCGTAATAAGACTGTCTTTTGGGATTGCCTGGTTCAAGAGCCGCAAGCGCCAGGTCTGCACAAATGAGATACTCTTTTTTGCCACTCTCCGGATTCCAGTACATACTGTTGATTTTTGCTGTTTCATTCATGGATTTCATGGCATATTCACTGATGCCGTTAGCGACCATACGTTTCCTTGCGTGTTCGATTTCGGTTTTGGCTATAGCTTCACAGACATTGATGGTGAATGTCTCGTTTCTGCCTATCCGCCTGTTGATAAGCTCCTCAATTCCTTCGCGGGTGTTGAAAAACCATTTGCCGTTACTGGTGGAAAGCGGTATGGCAAAGGGGAATGCTTCATTGCCGAGCTCGATGATGTAGAGGTTGTCACCGATTGCGGTAACAGCCGTCTTTTCAGCGGCAGTTTTGGTGAAATAAGCTCTGGAATCGGCATCCAGGTTTTCATCGCCTGACAGCACTATATCTTTGCCATGCGGTCCGAATATCTCCATCAAGCGCTTCGTGTCATTCTTCTTTACGGCCTCCATCAATGCTTTACACGCCTCATTGCCTGAAGTAAATACGGCTTGTTCCGCATCGGGAGTGACCGAGCTGCATCCGGAAACAACAACCGCGAGAACCAGCGACAACATCAGATATTTAATTCTGTACATAATTTTGTTCCTTATTTGGCTTGAAATTTATTATAAAACACTTATTCATCCAGCCCGCAGGGGGCACAAATATTGATGACTTACTGATTTATCTTCTGCCGCCACCGCGGCTTCCTCCTGCTGCTGTTGACCTGGAAGCGTTTCCGGCATGGGATTGATAGATTCCTACTCGATTATTGGTCTGCGCGCTGACGGTGCGGCTCTGGGCGCCGCGGTTGCTGTAAGAGCGTTCCAGATTGGCATTGCGTGAACCGCTCATGCCCGGATTAATATTTTGACGGGAATAGTTCTGTGCAAAATTTTGCGAATTCTGTATGCGCTGTGAGTTCTGCATCTGCGCCGCTGCCTGCGAACGGTCAGCATTCTGAAGCGCTGATCTTGCGGCTTGAGTTCGGTCACCTGCCTGAAGATTATTTCCAGCCGCATTTGCAGCAGCTAAACCATTCTGTTTGAAATTTTGGGCGG
Source organism: uncultured Lentisphaeria bacterium (assembly GCA_903863035.1). Classification (GTDB taxonomy): domain Bacteria; phylum Verrucomicrobiota; class Lentisphaeria; order Victivallales; family Victivallaceae; genus CAIPAT01. Next base: position 10,311 of record CAIPAT010000140.1, on the reverse strand, counting down.
GGCGTGCCGCCGCATCTGTCTGCCTGGCAAGCTGTTGAGCGTTTGAGGAAAGTGATCTGGCATTAGCGCCATCATGTGCCCAATTCCTGTTTTCAGGATTCATAATCGCATTACTGATGTTGTTCCGGTAGAAGTCCCCGTGATAGTAGTTGTTATTGTATTCCAGGCCGCCATTGTTCCAGCCGCACCTGTAGCCGAGCGCCCAGGCGCAGGCATAACCACCTCTATATGGCCATGCCGGAGCGGCAATCACGGCGGGATAATAAGCGTTGCTGTATCCCCAATCTGAACCGTATGCCGTTGAAGGCGTATAGTTCTGTGGGTACACTGTTGCCGGATCGGTACTTTGTATCTCGGTCTGACCTGTGGTGTTGGTGGTTACGTCCTGGTTGGCATCGGATTTCAGGATTCCTGCATTTTTTGCTTTCACCCGCATGAGTTGTATCGTGTCCATTACATCCTTCTGCTGTTCGAGGAACGCATCACCTAGATCCTTGGTCCATTCCATGTTGTCGTTCATTTTTACGAGAAGTTCAGGGAAAAACATCAACCCCTTGACGCTGGTGTCCAATTCCATATCAGTTATTTTAGTTTTGATCTCATCCTGGTCGAGACCAGGGTTGCGCTTGATAAATCTTGCCGCGACGACGATGTCGGCTGGATAGGTCGATGCCGCCAGCACCTGGGCTAGAAGATCATCGGGATACAGCGCGATAGGGGCGACGAGTTGTTCCATTTGGGATTGGGTAAATTGTGACTGCGCCTCACTTGTTGCCGCTGCCTGCTGTTCCTGGGCCGCAAGGAACGGCGCGATAGCGAAGAACAGAACTATCAATGCAATGCTTCTCATCCTTCACCTCATGGGTTGATTTATTGCCGGGCTTTTGAAATTTTTCTTCAATTTTCAGGTAAGAAAATTATTATTAAAAAAATTGTAACTTTAAAGCCTTGTGTTTTACTGTTCTCCTTTATTTACCTGCACAATTGAAAAATTATGAAGTATTTAGTATCAATCTACCCTATAAAAATAAAAGTTCAATGATAAAATCGCATCTTCTGTACTTTGTACTAGCCGCAAATATTGAGTATTTTAAGCTGGAAACGGGCAGAGATGGAAAAAGGAAGAATTGAATACTGCTTGTCGTGTTTTGTTGTCTTATGCTTATCCAGACTAAATCGACTTGGGTACTATTTGAGTACGTTATTCGACTTTTCATGGCATAAAACTGGCTATCACAGGAAAAGCAGGATTAATGCCGGAAAGGCTTGTTTGGGTTTGTTTTGAGCTTGAAAAAGGTTGGTGGCGGGGGGTGGATTCGAACCACCGAAGATAAAATCAGCAGATTTACAGTCTGCCCCCTTTAGCCACTCGGGAACCCCGCCATATGAGCATTGGAGCGGGTAAGGGGAGTCGAACCCCTATAACCAGCTTGGAAGGCTGGTGCACAACCGTTATGCCATACCCGCGATAACATTCAAAAAACTGCAAGCTCCAAAAAGTAATTCAGGTTGTTGGAATTTCAAGAAAGCCTCGAAAAAAACACCAAAATTTTCAGCTAGCAGCGATTCTGAATAAACCGCAAAAAATAAAATGGTGCCGACGGTGGGAGTCGAACCCACACTCCGATGAAGGAACTAGGACCTGAACCTAGCGCGTATGCCAATTTCACCACGTCGGCACTATCATGACCCTTTTTCATGTCAAGGCATCTATTTTACAATATAAATCTTCAAATTCAAGTTTGAATCATAAAAAAAATCGATTAAAAAAAATAGAAATAGCAGGAAAAGCCATTGGCGATATATCCGGTCTAAGCTAAAGTAATAACATGATATTTAACATAAAAGAGACATTGAATGGGAAAAAAGACATGGATATCAGCTTGTCAAAATCTGGAAAATTCAGTTGACGCGATAGTGCGGAAATTTTCGTTTCCGCGTCCGATCGCGCTTTATTTCGTATCCCGCGGGATCGACGAGAGCGGAATTAACAGTTTTTTGACTCCAAAGCTGAATGAACTTAGTGACCCTTACCGGTTTCCTGGGATCAAAAAAGCGGCGGCAAGACTTTGGGACGCGATAAAAAAGCGCGAACCGATTCTTATACACGGAGACTATGACACCGACGGCGTAACTGCGACGGCTTTGTTGTCGCTGATTCTGCGCAAAAACGGCGCCGAAGTTCATTCGTTTATTCCGCACCGTTTCGACGACGGCTACGGCTTCACGCCGGAATCGCTGAAAAAAGCTTTTGCCGCAATCGGCAAACAATGCCAGGTGCTCATCACCGTGGATTGCGGCATCACCAGCAATGAAGCCGTGATTGAAGCGGTTAAAATGGGTATAGACACCATCATCACCGACCACCATGAAGCCGGTGCCGAACTTCCTCCGGCTCTGGCAATCATCAATCCGAAGATTTATCCGGAACTGGCAGACCTGCATGTGCTTTCAGGTGCCGGTACCGCATTTAAACTTTCTCATGCATTTATTAAATACGGACGCGAAAATAATCTCGGCGGATTTACCACCAAGCTTGAAGATGTACTCGATTACGTCGCGCTCGGTACCGTAGCCGATATCGTACCGCTGCTGGGCGAAAACCGTATACTGGTCAAACATGGTATTGAAGTCTTGAAAAAGCAATTCCGTCCGGGTATCCGGGCGCTGATTGAGTCATCCAAACTCAAGGCTGACCTGACTCCGTCGGACATCACTTTCAAACTGGCTCCACGTATCAATGCCGCAGGCCGGGTTGGCGACGCCAATACCGCCTTGCATCTGCTCGAGGCCGACAATATTGTCGAGGCTTATCATTATGCCAATCAACTGGAAAAATATAACAGTATCCGCCAGGAAAAAGAGCAGGAAATTTTTGAAGAAGCCAGACTGCAGATCGAAAGGGATATTGATTTAAGCAATTGCTATTCCATCCTGGTAGCCGGCAAAGAATGGCACCAGGGAGTCATCGGCATTGTCGCCTCCCGGCTGGCCCGCGACTATAACCGTCCTGCCATCGTACTGACGATTCAGGGTGAAGAAGCGTATGGTTCCGGACGCAGTATCGGTAATCTCAACCTGGTGGAAGTGCTGGGTAAAGCTTCGCATCTGCTCGTACGCTACGGCGGACATCCGATGGCTGTCGGAATAGGTCTTACTGCCGCCAATATCAAACCGTTCTATCAGGCGCTGGAAACCCGTGTGCGTGAGTTGCTTTCCATTGAAGACTTGCAGGAGAACATCTCTTATGACGGCGCAGTGGAGCTGGAAGAACTCAGCTCCGGTTTTTTCGATATGATTGACAGCCTCGCTCCGTTCGGTCACAGCAATCCGAAGCCGATATACCGGTTCAACAGTCTGCAGCTGGTCAAGAGTACCCAGGTCGGCAACAAGCATATCCGCGGTGTTTTCAAGAATTTCAATAACTCTCAGATAGAATTTATCGCATTCAATCAGATTCCGGATACTTTTGACCGTGGAATGTGGGATATCCTGGCTATGCCGCAACTTAATACCTATTATAACGACAAAAAACCGCAGCTCCAGATTGTAGATTTCCGGCCTGCCCAATAAACGTATAAACTGTAGATAGACACGGATGTGCTGCTGAAATCCATCTGCCGGTGCAGGGACGGTTTCAGCTTTTTCCGCTGCGGTTCTGTACTTCTCTTTTCAGTATTGCAACCAGACGTTCGACGGCTTCTTCAAGTTGCGGCATAAGCCTGACGGCTTCTTCGTGGTCGTGCTTCTTGGCGGCGGCTTCGATCTTCATGGCCAGCGGATAAAGTTCATTGGCGCCTATTGCCATTGCAGAATCTTTAATAATGTGAGCCATGATTGGAGTATCAACTGATGCTTTCAAGTCTGCAAGCTGTCCTGGCAGATTTTGCAGGAAGTCGTCTATGACATCATACAGCAGGTCTTCGTCATGCAGCAGGCGTTCCGCCAGTTCCTGCCGGTCAAATATGGCAGTTTGGTTATTTCCTGCCGCCGCATCAGCGATATAGCCGGAACGCAATGTCACAAGTTTAGTTACTGTCGCAGCCAGTTTCGGCAGCGTAATCGGTTTGGCAATATAGTCGTTCATCCCGGCTTCCCGGTATTTTGCTTCATGGCCTTCGATAAAACCTGCGGTCATGGCAATGACCGGTACCTGATGGTCGAGCACCGGTGATTCCTGGTTACGGATTATGGCAGTTGCTTCAAAACCGTCCATTACCGGCATTACGCAGTCCATCAGCACCAGGTCATAATGTTTTTCTTCCATGATCCGGACTGCTTCTTTGCCATTGGAAACAAAATCCGCGTGATAGCCAAGTTTATGAAGTATGGACTTGGCCACAATACGGTCAACTGTATTGTCATCTGCCACTAAAATACTGATGGGGCTGATATCCGTTTTGCTGACAGGCTCATATACATGCTCAGCAGAGGATACTGGCGTTGGCGTGAAGGCGCTTAATTCCCTCGTCTTGAGCTGGTCTTCCAGCCTGCCGTGTAATTCATACTCATCGAAATCTGCGGTTTTAGTCAGATCATTTTTCATAACGCCATAATTTTTATTTTGAAGAACTCAATCTCCATTATTTTTCAGTCGTGCGCTGAGCGCCTGCGGCGTAATTCCGAGCATTCTGGAGGCAATGCTTTGATTGCCTTCAGACCGTTTTAACGCTTCCTTGATAAGAATTTTTACCGACTCCTTGAGCGTAGGCAAAGCGGAAAGTCCGGAAAAACAGTTACCCAGATTCTGATAATTTTTCTGGATATCGCCGCTAAACTGGCTGTTCGCGGAATTTCTCGAAATATGGTCGATAAAAACCTTGGAGGAAAGCATTTTTGACTTATGACTGCTGATGGCATCATATACCATTGCTTCAAGTTCACGGATGTTGCCGGGGAAGTGATAGGCTTTCAACAACGTGAGCAGTTCAGACGGATATTGCGGCGGCCTCTTGTTCAGCTCCCTTGAAATTTGTTCTATCATAAAGTTTAACAGCAAGGGAATGTCTTCTTTTCGGTCCCGCAACGGCGGAATACTGATATGATGAGTCGAAATCCGGTAGTACAGGTCTTTCCTGAATTTTGCGTCCCGCTGCAGTTCGCTTAAGTCCCGGTGGGTCGCCAGTATGACTCTGGCGGTCGAGATTTTGGCGGAATCAGAACCCAGCGGAGAATATTCTCTTTCCTGCAGCAGACGCAGCAGTTTTACCTGCGAAGCAATATTCAGATCGCCGATTTCATCAATGAATAAAGTCCCGTCATTGGCTTTTTCGATCATGCCCGGACGGTTGTTCAGTGCGCCGGTGAAGGCACCTTTCTGGTGTCCGAAGAGCGTGTCTGACAGAATGTTGTCGTCCAGTCCGGCGATATTGACTGTAACCAGTTCGCCTGAACAGCCGGACAGTTTATGCAGCGCCTGGGCAAATAGTTCTTTGCCGACACCGGTTTCTCCGGTAACCAGTACCGGCTGACGGCTTCTGGCAATGGCTTTGCAGTACTGAAACAGCGCGAGCATATATTTGTTCTGTGTGTTGATTCTGACAAATGCTTCCGGTCTGTCGGCGGGTTCTTCCAGCAGCAGATGTTTCTGTAACAGATAATTTTCACGTTTCAGTTTCCGCAATTCGATGGTGTTTTTAACCTGGGCGATCAGCCGGTCGGGATCAACCGGTTTCAATTGATAGTCAATTGCTCCGAGCCGCATACACTCCACCGCGCTGTCAAGACTGTTGACCCCGGTGACCATAATAACCGGAACTTCCGGATAATCCTGGACGATCTGACGCAGCAATTCGGTACCGGACATGTTCGGCATGATCATATCCAGCAATACCAGTTCGACTTCTTTCGAACTGAGAATCTCCAATGCACACATGCCATTCTCGCAGGTCAGGATGTTATTGATGCCGGCGCTGAGAAATGCCAGTTCGTAACTTTTCAATGTATTTTTTTCATCGTCCACAATCAAAATTGGAGCAGCCGGATAATTATCCTGATCCATATAACTTCCCTTATGAGATAGTTTATCGGCATCGGCCGTTTAAAACAATTGCCTGACTAATATATACTATACACATGCATTCAAGGAATTAAACCCCCTTAATTCAGCAGAAATGGAATTTTATACTCTGCACGGCGGAAAATTTAAAATAGAGTGCGAAGATTCTGAGAATTGGTTCGTATTCTGAGCGGCTGCCGGCACCAGGGTATCGCCAGTCAACCGGATCGAAAAAAACCAATCCGCAATCCTGCTCGTCTATTCTTAAATTTTCCGCCGTGCAGAGTATATGGAGCTGTCAAGAAATACACTTGACAAGTCCCGCGAAATATCCCGAAGAGATTTTGGGAATTGCCGGTAAGGCGCATACCTGAAGGTATGTAACGAACCGGCAAACACAAAGGCATTCGGGAGAAACGCGAAGATGTAAAGGTTATTTCTTTACGGCTCCTATATTCCGGATGTCAAGTTCAGGCATAATTTTACATATTTTTTCTGGTGGCGCAAACGGGGCAATTCTGCATGCAGAATGGTTTTTCAAGTCCGCTTATTGCCAGCAATTCCTCATTTTCGAATATTTTAAGCGTAGCGTCATCAGCCAGGATTTCACCGTTTTTAATGACAATAGTCCTTTCACATATTTCCAGTACCATGTCGAGGTCATGGGATGCGATTATCCTGGTATGAGTGAACGAATGGAGCAGCTTTATCAGCCGCCTTCTGGAACTGGGGTCCAGTGAGGATGACGGTTCATCCATCACCAGAATATCCGGCGACATGGACAGGATCGAGGCAATCGCGGCCGCGCGCTTTTCCCCCTCGGACAGCTTGTACGGCGGACGGTTGCGCAAATGAGCAATCCCGACCGTATCCAGCGCGCTTAAAACTCTTTTCTCCACTTCATTTTCAGGCAGTTTATAATTGCGCGGCCCGAAGGCCACATCGTCATAGACGGTTGACATGAACAGCTGGTCGTCAGGATTCTGGAAAATAAACCCGACATGCTGCCGGATCACCTGCAGTGTGCTTTTCCGCACTGCCACTTCTCCGATGCTGACCTCGCCGCCGGTTGGAAACAATACCCCGTTAAGGTGCATCAGCAGGGTTGATTTACCGGCGCCGTTGAGACCGATTATGCCGACCGACTCGCCATGCGTGATTCTGAAGGAAATATTTTTTAACGCCTGCTTGCCGTCAGGATACACGTAATCCAGATTTTTTACTTCAATTATATGGTGACTCATTTGATTAAACTCTATCAGGTTGAAAATTTAAAATAGATTGTGAATATTTTGAGAATTGGTTCGTATTCTGAGAGGCTGCCGATACCGGGGTGTCGAATGCCTCGAAGAGTGCGAATCTAAACTCAAAAGATCGCAATCCAGCCATTGCGGGACGAGTGTCTTGCGGTTGTATTTTTCCGTTCCTCCTTCAGGCGATATTCATATCGCCAATCAGTCGGATCGAAAAAATCCAATCCACAATCCGACTCGTCTATGTTAAATTTTCAACTGATAGAGTATAAATCCGTAATTAAAGCGCCGATTCTGACCGGGATGTTTCCATGTCTGACTATGATGAAAAACACTGTGAACCCGGCAAAATATGCCAGATCCGCCAATGAGAACCTTTTCAGGCTGCCGGTATTGTATTCCCCGGCAAACCCTCTGCACAGCATTGATTCATAGACCCGCTGCGCCCGCAGATGAGTCTTTATCAGCAACTGTCCGGACAGCGATCCCCAGGCACTGAAATGCACCCCTTTGCTGAACGGCGAACGCAGTGAGTAGGCCAGCAGGATTCTGGCGACTTCCTCCAGCAGCAGCGTAATATAACGGTAGGTTAAAATGAGCTGCATGACAAATATTTTCGGTATCCGCAGCGCCCTCAGCGCGGACGCTATGCCTGTAATGCCGGTCGTCGCCACCAGGATTAACGCGGCCAGCACCGTCAGCACAAATTTCAGCATGATGACCGTGAATGAAACCCAGCCGCCGGAGATTTGCAGCCACGGCAGAATGATCAGAGGCGTCCGGTCAAACAACGGGTTGAAAATGCCCAGCCCGATTGCCAGCGGGGAGATAATGAGCATCCTTTTAAAAAGCGGGCAGAAAGGAATGTCTCCGGTAATCATCAGCGCCACCGGATAGATGATCAGCGGCAGCATGGCACTCAAGTCATATTTGCCGAAAGAAACTGTCACTACTAGAAAAGAGAGCGTGGTCAACAGCTTCGCTAAAGGATGCAGCCGGTGAACGGGAGTAGCCTGTCCGGACAATTCATCCAGCAGCCTGATATTATTTAAAGATTCCGCGATAGTCGGCATAAAGTTAGAGACTTTCTGTCAGTGAATGATTCAATCAATAAGTACTTTGGCTTTTCTTAGTTTCTTGAGATACATAATGCCGAACCCGGCAAGCCCCGCCAGCAGCAAGGTCATTACACCGCCGATTAAACCGGCAACACTGGTTCCGCCGTTTACCGCAGGCCATTGCTGCGCCTGTTCAGCTGCGGTCGAATCCGGACTGGTTTTAAGAGCATAATCGGGCAGAAAAGAGACTTTCTCCTGAACCGCTGCCAGTATTTTATGGACAGTGCCATTGCTTTCAAGCTGCTCCTTGCCGGACACTTTTGCAATGGTCCATTCCAGCCCGTCCGGCCGGGTTGACGCAAACCAGGATAACACCCCGCCGGTCAGAATGGCGGCCAGCGCAAAAGCCGCCAGAACCCGTGAACCTGACAGCCTGCCGGCAGAATCCGTATGCTCAATGATTTCCGGCCTGGCCTGCCAGACAAAGGCGACGATGGAGGCCGTGACTAACCCTTCAACGATGCCGATTGCCAGATGTATCGGCTGCATCAGCATGACAAAAGTGCTGAACGGCAATTCCGTCCTGCCGGAAACAACCGTTTCAAGCACTACGCTGAACGCGCCGAGTTGCAATCCGATGACGGCGGCGATCAAGGTTCCGGTGAACAGCCGGGAAGTCGAAGGCTTTTTATTGACAATAAGCCGGTAAATTAAAGGGTAGATGATAAAACATGAATAAAAACCCAGGTTGAAGATGTTGCAACCCAGAGCCAGCAGGCCGCCGTCGGCGAAAAACAACGCCTGGATGATAAGCACACTGGCCATCGTCAGAAAAGCCGCATACGGACCGAGCAGTATCGCCAGCAGCAGACCGCCGCCCAGGTGCCCGCTGGAGCCGGTGCCGGGAATCGAGAAATTAATCATCTGGGCGGCAAATACAAATGCCCCCATTACCGCCATCAGCGGAACTTTATGATTCTCCATGTCCTGTATTTTCTTTATCGAAAATAGCGCAATCCCGGTTGTTGCCGCCCACATCCCAGCGCCAACAGCAGGAGAAATCAGCGCATCTGCCATATGCATTTAATCACCTTGAATAATGTTAAAAAACAAAATATTACAATATTTTAAAAATTAATATTTACAAGTCTCCGGCCTGGATTATTCATAAAAAATGGATGAAAGACGAAAATATGCCCCAAAAGAAAGATTTTGACAGTGCCGCAGTCGGGCGCAACTATAACTTTTCACTTCCGCATTTGCGGGCTTTTCCCATTTTGGACACTGCGTCACCTCATTTTGGACACCCTGTCTGCACAATGTTTGGGAGTACTGGGAATTCAGGGAGGGCTGGGATGTATTTTCCGGCTCCATACTTTCCTCTCCCGCATTCGCGGGACCCGCAAGCGGGGCAAAACTTTCCACTCCCGCGAAGCAAGCTTTACTCATTTTGGACATCTTGGACATCTCTGACCAAGACAGTCCGGCTCGGACGGCGCTACAACAAAACCGTAACACGTAATACATAACACTTAGCACGTATCCATTCACCATCCACCATTCACCATTCACCATTCGCCATTCGCCATTCACCATTCACCATTCACCATTCACCATTCACCATTCACCATTCACCATTCACCATTCACCATTCACCATTCACCATTCACCATTCACCATTCACCATCCACCATTCACCATTCTTTCCATTTTGGACAGCCACTCCGATAGATTAGAGAGTCGTTGAGCATAATGTTTTTGTCTTCCTGCTCTTTCAAGCTTTAGAACTTCCCCTTTCATTCCGACACTTTGGAGAGCCGTTGAGCAGGAGATGCCATCAAAGTAGGGCGGTTTTGCCAAAACCGCCTCATGAGCCAGTTTCGGCGGAACTGGCCTACTTAAAATTCCGCCTGCTAACTCCACTCCGAGATTTAGAGAGCCGTTGAACATAATGTTCTTGTCTTCCAGCTCTTTCAAACTTTAGAACTTCCCCTTTCATTCC
>CAIPAT010000139.1 GCA_903863035.1 uncultured Lentisphaeria bacterium | reverse complement strand
CGGGCGTGATCCAACGGTCCCGCAGTCGCGGGATTGGTCGCCAATGGCGAAAGGCATAAAGCCGTTGCGGAGAGCGGCGTCCCGGGTTTAACTTCATTACCTTCATGTTCTTCATGGTGAAGCTGCCTTTTCTTATCCTGCATATCCTGTCCATCCCTGTTAAACATTTTGGTTGCGGCTATGCCGCGCTAAGTACTTCATGGTGAAGCTGTATTTGTTCTTTTTCGTGTCCTGCTAACTCTCAGGTTAGTCCCGCGACTGCGGGATGCCTTTCGTGGTTAAGGTGTATTTTGGGTTGCGGCTATGGCGCGCTAAGTTTTTCGTGGTAAAAAAGGGATTTCTCTGTGCCTTGCTGGCTCTCAGGCTAGTCCCGCCATGCGGGATGTCTGTGGTTAGCCGTTGTCCGAAATGAATCCAGAATCGGATGGCGGTGCGTTGTGTTGCTGCGGTGGCATGGGCAAAAAACAGAGGTTAACCAAAAACCGTTGATGCGTTGCGAAAAAGCCGGGGTGAATGGCAAAAAAATGAATTTATATATTTGTATTAATAGGTTTAGGATGGTAGATTAATTCGGTTTTTGGTGATTTTCAAGGAGGGCCGCGCAGTTGGTCACGATAACTAAATTGAGATATTACGGTTCTGTTGCGCTGATAGCGCCGCTGCTGTTATTTTCTATTTTATTTTTATCCGCCTGCGACAAAGCCAATAATCACCTGACCCTGGGAAACCTGAGCGATCACTTTGTCGACTGCGGGCTTAAAGTAGATTCGATACAGCCGGTGGAGCCGGGAATTTTAAAGGCATCCAGCTCAATGGCGATGTCGATTGAAGGCAAGGAGATCGGAATTTACAAATACGATACCGGTCTGGACGTTCAGAAAAAACGAGTTTCCCGTATCGCCGATGATGGTTTTATTTATATTGTTGGTTTGAAGTATCCGGTTTTAGTCAACGGTTCGTTTGTGATGATCGGTGCTCATAATCATCCCAGAAAAACTGAAATTATAAAAGCATTTAATAGTTTTAAGTAAAGGCGATGCCGTGGCGCAGTCTCTGGCTGCCGTCCGGCGGAACCTGTAGAATTTGGTATATCAATACCAGAAGTAAAATAAAGAAAGGAAGAAGGTATGGCGTCATCTAAATGTGACAAGAAGTATGTTTATTTCTTCGGCGGAAAAGATTCCGAAGGAACAGCATCGATGAAAGAATTGCTCGGCGGTAAAGGTGCGAACCTCGCGGAAATGGCAAAACTTAACCTGCCGGTGCCGGCTGGTTTTACTATCACCACTGAATGCTGCGTAGACTATTTCAAAAACGGCTCGAAGAATCCCGCTTCTCTCGAAAAAGAAGTCATGGCTGCTCTGGCACGTGTCGAAAAAGTCATGGGCCTGAAGTTCGGCGACCCGGTCAAACCCCTGCTGGTCTCCTGCCGTTCCGGCGCCCGCAGCTCAATGCCCGGCATGATGGAAACCGTCCTTAACGTCGGTCTCTCCAGCAAAACTATCCCCGGCCTGATCAAGAAAACTAAAAACGAACGTTTTGTTTATGATGCTTACCGCCGTCTGATCATGATGTATTCTGACGTCGTGATGGAAAAAGCTGAAGGTATCGAACCCGTCGGCAAAGGTATCCGCAAGCTCCTCGACGAGCAGATGGAAATCCTGAAACACAAGAAAAACTACAAAACCGATACTGACATGTCTGTTGCCGACCTGAAAAAACTCTGCGAAGATTTCAAGGTCACCATCAAGAAAGTATTGAAGACTGAATTCCCGGATGACGCCATGAAGCAGCTCTGGGGCGGCATCAGCGCCGTATTCAAAAGCTGGAACGGCAAGAAAGCCGTTTCCTACCGTCGTATCGAAGGCATTCCGGATGAATGGGGTACAGCCGTCAACGTCCAGAGCATGGTCTTCGGCAACATGGGCGACAGTTCCGCCACCGGCGTTGCGTTCACCCGCGACCCCGCCACCGGCGAAAACAAGTTCTACGGCGAATGGCTGGTTAACGCTCAGGGCGAAGACGTCGTTGCCGGTACCCGTACTCCGAGTCCGCTGAACGACGCGACCAAAAACGAGCAGAACAAACATCTGAAATCCATGGAAGCGATTCTGCCGAAAACCTACAAAGAACTCTGGGCAATCCGCAATACGCTTGAAAAGCATTACAAGGATATGCTTGATATCGAGTTCACCATTCAGGAAGACGTACTCTATATGCTCCAGTGCCGCGTCGGTAAACGTACCGGAACCGCCGCGCTGAACATGGCGATGGACATGCTTGCTGATAAACTCATCACCGAAGAAATGGCCGTGACCAGACTTTCCCCGGCGCAGCTCGACGAACTGCTGCACCCGATCCTGGACCCGGCTGCTGAAAAGAAAGCCAAACTGATTGCCAAGGGGCTGCCTGCCGGACCCGGCGGCGCGGTCGGCAAGATCGTTTTCTCCTCCGAAAAAGCAGTTGCTTTTGCGAAGAAACACATTAAGACCATCCTGGTCCGTGAAGAAACCAACCCCGAAGACGTCGAAGGCATGCGTGCCGCTGAAGGCATTCTGACCGCTCGCGGCGGGATGACCAGCCATGCAGCACTCGTCTGCCGCGGCTGGGGCAAATGCTGTATCGTCGGCGCCGGCGCACTTGACATTGATGATCATGCCGGTTACTGCAAAGTTAATGGCAAGACCTACAAAGAAGGCGATGTCATCAGCATGAACGGTACCCGCGGTTATGCTTATGAAGGCCCGGTTGCCACAATGGATTCCAGCGAAAATCCGCGTTTCCAGAAATTCATGACGATCGCTGACAAGTTCCGCAAACTCGGTGTCCGTGCTAACGCCGACACCCCGGAAGATGCGGCTCTGGCACGCAGCTTCGGCGCTGAAGGTATCGGCCTGTTCCGTACTGAACACATGTTCTACGGCAAGAACAGCGAAAAACCGCTTTTCCACCTGCGCAAGATGATTCTGAGCAACACCACTGAAGAACGTGTCAAAGCGTTGAAAGAACTCTTCCCGTTCGTCAAGAAAGATATCAAAGCTACCCTCGAGGCAATGAAAGGCCTTCCGGTTACCTTCCGTCTGCTCGATCCGCCGCTGCATGAATTTGTGCCGACCAAGGTTGATGCACAGAAAGATCTGGCTCTGGCTCTCGGCATTAAGCTTGCTGATGTACAGAAGCGCGCCGATGCCCTGCATGAATCCAACCCGATGATGGGACACCGCGGCGTCCGTCTTGGCATCACTTATCCCGAAGTCAGCGAAATGCAGATCAGAGCGATTCTGGAAGCTGCTGCTGAAATCATCTGTGACGGCATCAAGTGCAAACCGGAAATCATGATTCCGGTAACTTGCGACGTCGCCGAGCTCAGGGAACAGAAAGCGATCATTGCCACTGTTGCCGAAGAAGTCAAGAAGAAATTCAAACTGAAAACTCTTGAATACATGGTCGGCACCATGATCGAAATCCCGCGCGCTGCACTGCTGGCTGATGAGATGGCTAAAGAAGCCGAGTTCTTCTCATTCGGTACCAACGACCTGACCCAGATGACGTTCGGTTTCAGCCGCGACGACATTGGCGGGTTTCTCGGCGACTACCTTGACAAAGGTATTCTGTCCAGCGATCCGTTCCAGACCATTGACCAGGCTGGTGTCGGCCAGCTGATCAAGTGCTCTGTCAAACTCGGACGCGAGACCAGGCATAACCTGAAGATCGGTATCTGCGGCGAACAGGGCGGCGAAGCCAAGTCTGTTGAATTCTGCCACAATGCCGGACTCAACTATGTTTCCTGCAGCACCTACCGTGTTCCGATTGCCAGACTTGCTGCCGCACAGGCCGCGATCAAGGAAGCGAAAGCTGCCAAGAAAGCTGCTGCTCCCGCAGTCAAGGCTGTTGCAAAGAAGGTTGCTAAGAAGAAGTAATTTTCTTCTGACATCCAGATAATTGAACGTTCCGGAATTTCGATTCCGGAACGTTTTTTTTTACACAAAAAGTTTATGCATTAATGAATAAGGAGTCGTAAAGAAATAACCTTTACATCTTCGCGCTTCTCCCGAATGCCTTTGTGTTTGCCGGTCTTCAGTTATGCGCCTTACCGGCAATTCCCAAAATCTCTTCGGGATATTGCGCGAGACTTGTCAAGTTTATTTCTTGACAGCTCCTAAGTGGAAACGGATTTTACAGATAGTCATGCGGGTGAATGAGATGGCAATAAAAAACCGTCTGCTGCGGCCGCGGCGACAGCGGAGAGAACAAATGCCGACGCGGAACGCAGCAAACGGTAAATAAACTTGTTAATATTATACAGCCGTCAAGCTATTTTTGTTAAAAAAGTTTGAAAAAAGTTAAGAAAAAGCGTTTTAAAAAGAAAAGTGGCATCGTTTTTATGGCAGGATGCATGAACTGCTTGTTTTTTAGAAGTGGTTGAATGGACGATAGTTGCCATTCAACCATATTTTTGCCGTAGCCCTGTCGGACTTATGCCTTCCGACTGCGTAAAATACCGGACTTTGCCCGAGGATTTTCACTCAGTCAGACTGACTGCGAAATGGATGTTTTAGTTCTTGACGATTTCCAGAATCACCACATTCTCGTTCGGCACATCCTGCTGTCCGTTTTTAAACCCGGTGTGTACGCCTGCAATTTTATCAACCACGTCCATGCCCTCAATGACTTTGCCGAATACGCAATAACCGTACTGCTGTGCATTTGAACCGGTGTAATCCAGAAAATCATTGTCTACGGTATTGATAAAAAACTGTGCAGTGGCGCTGTGCGGATCAGAAGTTCTGGCCATTGCAAGGGTGCCGCGTTTATTGTTGAGCTTGTTGTCAGCCTCATTTTTGATTGGAGAACGGGTCTTCTTTTGATTGAACTGAGTGTCGAAGCCGCCGCCCTGAATCATAAAGCTTTTGATCACCCGGTGAAAAACAGTATTATTGTATTGTCCGTCCGCAATATACTTCAGGAAGTTTTTAACCGTTTCCGGTGCTTCCTGGTCAAACAGCTTTACCTTGATATCGCCCATCGAGGTTCTGATGGTCGCGATGCTTTGTTTTCCGTTTTTCGCGGTGGAATCGGCGCTGACCGCAGTTGATAAAATCAGGCACCCAAGAACTGTTGCGAGTAAAAATTTCATTTCTTCCCCTTTTGAAAAAGATTTATTGAGACTTCGGTTACATCTGCTTATAGTATAGGTTTAAAAAGCGAAATCAAGGGAAATTCCAATTTTTCGAGGCGTTGAAATCCATTTATTCAGAAATGGCTGAAGAGGTGGGAGTTGTCAGTCAGCCATTTATTGCACTTGATATAATCGGGACTCATGATTCCCACGGTGTCCCAGAAACGCTTTGAATGGTTCATCTGTTTAAGATGGGCCATCTCGTGGGCGATAATGTAATCAAGGATTGGTTCAGGGCACATAATCAACCGCCAGGGAAAATTCAGGGTGCCTTTGCAGGTGCAGGAACCCCACCGCTGATTGGCGGAATTGATTTTTACCGCATGGTGTTTCAATTCGAACGCCGCGGCCAGCGCGTTGACTTTCGCGTTGATTACATTCCGCGCGGTCTTCCGGTACCAGGCTTCCAGCCGTTTTCTGACGAATACCGGCGGGGCGGAAGCAGTGTAAAACGCGTTGTCAAAAACAATGTCGGCAGGCAGATCATGCAGGAAAACAAGCGGATATTTATTGCCGAGGAAATAGAACAAATCCCCTTCGTTGAAAGTTTCCGCCGGAACAGCTTTTCTGCGTTCCTCCACCTGTTTGCGCTTGGCAATAATCCAGTTGCGATACTTGTTGATGGTGTCCTGAATCGCCTGATCAGGCATCCGCAGCGGCGCTCTTACAATAACCCTGCCGTCATCCTTGACCTGGATTCCAATGCTGCGCCGCCTGCTCCTGATGATTTCATCCACTGTTTTCATTAGAAGAACAGCCTTAATCTGATGCAGTGCGGAATACTGCAAATATACTAATAAAATGTTTGCTGTTTACCCTCAATACACGTCTTGGAATATGGTGATATTTGCTGTCGTGAGTGTCAGTTGAGTGCCACATAGTCAAGCTCAAAATAGAAAAAATTAGAAGATACAAAAATAAGATAGCTGGAAAGATAAGAATAGCAAATGAAATTTAGAACAACTGAGGAGAAAATAACGTGTGGTGTGTGACTAATACGCCTCCATTGGCGTTCAGTCCATAGGAACAGGTTGTCAGCAGACCGGAACAGCAGACCCGGCATTAATCAGCGCAACTAATGAAGCTTCAGGAATACGCACGGCTCTACCGATTTTCGTAAACCGCAATTTACCGGACGCTAACATCCGGTTTACTGTCGGGCGACTGACTTGAAGAACACCTTCAACTTCTTCAATAGTGTACAGTCTAACTAATGGCGACATTGGCGACATTGGAACAGGAACAGATTCTTTTTTCATCTTGGTACTCCTTTATGATTCTTTTTGTGTTTCTATGGCTATTGCCATGTTTTATTATACCACCTTCGTTAAAAAATTGACGAAAATTCAAAAAAAGTGGAAAATAATTTGGGATGGGTCAGGAGCGCACCCATCAAACCACATGACACCAGGACGACTTTTTACACATTTTCAGTCAAGGATAGATTTGCAGAATTGTTTTATCCAGCTATGGTTTATGATTACCTATATAAAGGAAAATTAAAATGCGTCCTGAAAATATTTTCAAATCAGTAAAGGAAATGAGTGAAAAGAGAAAGTTCGATGCTAAAAAATTTGATGTAGACATAAAAAAAGTTATTGAGATAAACAAAAACCGGACAATTCCTGAGATTTGCCCACTATGCCAAAAGCCAACATCACTTCAAAAACGTTGTCCTGAGTGTGGACTTTACCTTGGCGGAAAGTGGGAAAAGGAAAGAGAAAATGCTCAATCTCAAGAGTGTAATTCCTTTAACAGAGCCATTAACTATGCAACTGGCAGGGGTGTTTCCAAGTCTAAAGCCGCAGCAGAGACTTGGAGGGAGGCTTACGTGCTTGGACATGGTGGGGAAAATCCCTCATGGAATATCTTGAAGCGCAAGGTACACCTCCGCAAAAGCATAAAAGCGGTATTAGCAAGCATGGAAGAGTAAGTTTTTATATTGATTTTTGTCGCAAGAGTGGGAAACCACTCTTTTTTTTTGTGTTTTGACCTAAAAAATTTTTGCTATTTTTGATGTAATATATTGATATTGAATGCTTATTTTGTAAATCGCCGTCAAGTATTTTTTAAAACATGGTAAAAGGACTATTTTTAACCTTAATAACATGTAAAAAAATGATTTTTTCATCCTTTAGAAAGTCTCTAACATCTTATACAGCAAGATATAGTATATTGACAGAACGATTTTAATCATATATACTATGCACATGTTCAATATAATGAATTTTGACAAAAAAAGGAAATTGAAAGATGAAAAATGAACATGGTGTTGTGAGTGTTGATGAGTCGGGGCTGGTAAATGTTTGTCAGCCGTTAGTAAGTGATTGTCAGATGGTTGTCAAGAGCAAGTCAGACGGTTGTCAAGAGGTTATCAGCCACTTGTCAGAGCCTTGTCAAGCACTTGTCAAGTGGAAGTCTCCACAGGATATTGAGGCAGAAAGGTTTGGTAAGAATCCAGACTTGATTAGCGAGATACTGACAGACTATGAGACAGCAGGAGTTGCAGACGAGTCAAATTTATGCTTGTTATCTTACATAGCGGCAACAAGTAGACTCATGGATGAACCGCTAAACATTCTGATTCAGGCAACAAGCGGAACCGGAAAAAGTTTCATCCAAAAGAATACTATGCAGTTTATCCCGCCAGAAGATGTTGTTAATGCATCGTCTCTGACAGAGTGTGCAATTTCCAACATGAAACAAACTGCATTGAAGCATAAAATTCTTTGCATCGGTGAAGCGGAGGGTGTTAAGCATCTGTATCCTTTGCGTGTACTGATTGACGGTGATTCATACGATACACATAAAACCGTTGGAGGGGAAACGGAAACAAAAAAGGTTGAAGGGCCGGTTAGTGTGCATGTAACAAATGCCTCGTGGCCGATTGACGACCAGACAGAAAGCCGGTTCTTTATTCTTGAGACGCATCAGAGTGAAGCACATAATTGCAACGTTCAGAAGGCTCAATGTTTAGTCGGGTCTCTTGAAGGCTGGAAGTTGAAACAGAAGACAAACAAGAAGATTGCTGTTCATCATGCTTTCCAGAGGAGCTTGAGCTTGGAAAAATATCATGTTCATAATGATATTTCCAAAGCTGAATATTTTGGAAACAAATCAGAAGCATCATTGAGACAACATCAGCACTTTTTGGATTTGTGTCGGGCTGTTTGTTTCCTGCATCAGCATCAAAGAACTATTCATACTATTAACGGCGAGAAACATATTTTTGTGGACTATCAAGACATAAGAATTGCTAAGGATTTGGTTAGTGAAATTTACGGTTTTTCGCTTGATTGCCTGAAGCCTAAAGAAATGGAACTGCTTGTCAAACTTGATGAAAAGATTCCTAAAGAATTAAGGTCAAATTTTACTTTTACCTTTGAGGATGTTCAGAAATGGACAAAAAACTCAAAATACTCTTATGGAAGCATTCACGCTTACATGAAGGCGTTATTGTCCAAGGGACTAGTAGTTAAGACCGGAAAAATCAAAGGTATTGACCAGTACAGACTATATTGGAACGGATTGAAAGAAGGCAAGGTTAGTCTTGCATTCCAATATGATGTTCCTGAACCTGTACTATTTGATGTTCCTCGCTTATGTGACCAGGAGAAAATTGATATTTTGAACGCAGAAAATAAAAGGCTTGAGGAAAAAGTCAAGTTACTACTTGATAGCGAGCCTCCTGCCTCAGTTCCACCTTCTGTTCCTGTTGCAGAGTCTGAGCCTGAATCAGAGGTAAAATGCAAAGGTTATAAAGCTCTTTGCCATGAGATTAGGTTCGAGTTTCCTGATTTGCGGATTGAGGGCAAAGCGGTTAATTATGGTAATCTGCTGAAATTCCTGCAAAAAAAGGGATGGCTTGGCGAGAGACAAAAGCGAGAAACAGAGTTGACTGGCAATCGTGACTTGTTATACTTCGAGGATGTATATAGGTATAATCCAGAGGGATTAATACATAAAGGCTATCCGACTCTTGTTGTGACTGTCAAAGGCTATAATACAATCATAAGCTTGCTTGGTGGAGTGCCTGTACAGCCTGTTGTCATGGATGAAGAAACTGATGATGATGTTCCGTTTTAGATTCATAGCGGGGCGGTGTTTCGCCGCCCCACTCAAAGACCCAAGGCAGGAGACGGAAGAGCAGGAGCAACGGTTAGAGAGCAAAAAAAGACCTTGGTTCAGGTTATGGAATCTTGAGAGGGGCTGGTAATTGGAATCGAAAAGTATAAGTGGCAACGGTCAGCGTCCGCATTATCTCGCTGCAAGGTGATATAAAAGAAAGAAGCCCTCTGACAGGGGGAACCGCCAGATGGCTTACTATATCAATGAAAACTTTCTATAGTACCACGTCAAAATGAAAGTTCTACCGGTACTTCCTATAATAATGCGTTTCTCCCCCAAAGTTGGTCATGCATGATATAGGAGAGCGGAAGTTGCTATGGAATGTAATCAAATTATATTGCACCCATTTTAAATAGTGATAAATTAAGGTAATCGAAGAAATGAGGTAACGGAGTTAAAAATTGCAGAAAATCAGGAACGTCAACTATGAAAATAAAAATTACTATCGGCTTATTTTTGCTTGCATTTTTATGTCTCTTTCCCTCTAACGGTTTTGCCAATGCTGGACTTTTTGGAGGCAATGGACAGAATGTCAGTTTGGAAAGTACGGAAAAAGTCCAGATGGTTTCAGAAGATGTGGATATTTATCTGGCGAGGGCAGAGCAACCGGTGACTGGGGGAATGAAATGGGAGACAGTTGATAAAGCCCACTACACGTGCCACTTTGAACTTAAAAACCTGACTGACAAAGATGTTACTGTATCGGTCGGGTTCCCATTATCAGGAAACAATTTTTTTCTGCCACGCTATGATGAAAAAAATGAAGACATAAATCAGGGAAAGATAATTTCTCAATTTAATTTCATTGCCGGAACGACACACGGCACATATCCAATTCGTTATGTGCGGACTGATGTAAAGAAGCAGTTTACTCATATTTTTTTATGGGAGATGACTTTCAAAGCGAACGAAACCATCAATTTACTCGTTTCATATTCGATGAGAGGTTATTATGGACTTGGCATGACTCAAAAGAAACCTTATCTTTTTGGGCGAAACAGATATGGATATGGGTTTGAGTATTTAAGTGAGTTTGATACCGCAATAACCCAAATATTTGGATATGTAACCGCAACCGGTAAGTCATGGCATGGAGCTATTGAAAAAGCCACCTTCACTATTCATGTGGGAGAATATGAAAAGTATTTAGAAAAGCGAGGGGCATCTGAGATAGATGAGGATTACGTTTATTATAGACAACAGCAGGCACGAGCACCATTCAGCGCACTTTATCGGCGCATTACTCCTGCCGGGTGGAGCGAACAAGGCGAAAAGAATAAGCGTGTTGTAGTCTATCGCTTCACAGATTTTAAACCTGAAATGGAAATAAGCATCCAATACGCATTTTTGCTGATTCCTAGAAATCTGAACGATTATCGTAAAACAGTATCAATATTAAAAGAAAATTACAATAAAAACCGAGCAATGCTCAAAGCTAATACACTTTCAGAATGGGATATGAATGCTGAAAAAAATATTGCGGACATTATCCTGGAGTATTACGGCATAAGTACCAACAATGCCGCCATCAAACCGTTTTTGGAACGCCAAATTTGGTATCCTGCTGATGCACCACGAAAGATAGATACCGAATTGAAAGAGAATTTGCTGAAAATGGAATATGCCCCTGTTATGCAGTCAAAGTGAATTTTAAAATATGTGTTCTCATCATTTGAAACTAAAATAGGACAAAGCAATTTATATGACAAAAAGAAATGTGCTATTAGGCTGTGCGGCAATAATGTTCTGTATCGTTATGTTTGTTTTCATCCGGCTAGAATCGCAATTGTCGTACATCGCATATCATGCCAGAATTGAATCAGTTGAGGGAAAAGTATTGGGGAAAACTAAAATAGTCATTCAAGACTTCGATAATCAGCCAAGCTGCGACTTTGTTGAGGTAATAATGAAAATAAAGTCTCCGATAGGCTGGAGCAGGCTCCTGTTGCTTATAGGTTTTTTAATATTAGTCTATTACGTCCGGAATCCTGATAAACCCAAAGAAATTATCAAATCGGCAGCAGAGGATACCGACCGCACCAACACTAAAACTCCATAACCGTTGTATTATGCCATTTTTCGGAATTATGTCAAGATGTGCAATAAACCCATCGTAGATTTCTCCGCAGAAGTCGTTCTCCCAATATATACCAGAGATGATATTCCACATCGCCGTGATATTTACTTTCATGCTTAGACTTTATGAGGAAAGGGAAGATAACAAAATATTCATTGGTGGAAATATTTTCTTCGTGTGTTTTAAATTCTTCCCACGTGGGAAATGTTTTTTCTATTTCCAGTTTTTGCTTAACAAATAAATCCAGCCTGTTAAGGAGGATAATTCCGCTGTCTCTATAACAAGCATTAGCATTATCATAAAATTTATGTAATTTGGCTTCATCCCCAAGCTTTACTTCTCTAATTCCAAATAAGAAAGTTAATGCGTACAGCATAATCACCGTGCTGACTACGGATAGAAGTACAATATTCGTTTTCCTGCTGTATTTAATTTTCATGATAATAACGCTATCCAATATGTTTTTCTTCTCTGGCATAATATAATAGTGGTCTCTTGGAATTCAATGGAGAATGAAAGTGACAGCTAAGCCCAAATCCTTATACACGGTCAATTGCATTCTCCTGTTTCTCGGCTACCTTAATTGAACTTAATAATAAGGAATTCATTTCATGCGTAATATTCTACTAATTTTAGCCTGTTTGTTTTCAGTATCAATGGCTTGTACGGCAGAACAGTTGCTTCAGGACGGGCCGTTTGCCCTGGTGGATTTATCCGCTCTGCCGGAACAGGATGCGCAAATAATCAGAGAGGCGAATGAAGATTTTATTTGCGTCCTTCAAGGCAGGAAACCACAAAATGCCAAATTTGACGAAAAGGCGGTTTTGTTTAAGGATGGGGGAACAACTTATTATAAAGGAAAAGGATACTCCTTAACGATAGTTCAAAGCATATCTTCCTTTGGCAAGCTTCATGGTTATATTTATGGGTCTGTCATTGTCTTTGATAAGAACTTTGCTCCGGGCAATACAAATACAGTGAGTTCATTGCGATTTTACACCATTAATCAATTAAAAGAGTTAAAGAATCAGCAACAGGCAGCTTCAGGGGGTATATAGAATAATGAACCGTATATTTCCCGTATTCATCTTGATACTGACGCTATCAGGCAATCCTGTATTCTCAAAAGAAGCAGATGTATTTCCGCAAGCCGAAAAAGTGCTAGAGGCTCTGGTAAAAGAAAAAGCGGATGTTACTACGAATCATCTCTATGTCAGTCCGGTTAAAAAGGTAGGAAAAGATGAGTTTGCGTGGGTATATTGGAAAGAAAAACGGCAGTTAATCCGATGGGAGCCCTTCGATGCCAAAAGATGGAAGAAGGCGCTGCTGTATTCAAGACAGGTTCTGGATATAGATAAGGATGTCGTGCCAACTGCGGAAGACATCAAAGGGAGCACATACCTCGTAGACGAAGATTGGGCATGTCGCACGATTGGAGATTGCATGAAAAATGGTCGAGAATACATTATACAAAAAGAAGCAGGTAGAAAATGAAAATCTTTACTTCGGTTTTTGATTTTTATAAAATGACTTTAGAAGAACGAAAGAATATCAACAAATCATTAAGTTTTTTTACAAAACTATGGGGAGCTGTGCTAACAGTTGTGATTTGTCTGGGGTCTTTTTATATAACGATGCTATTGACGGAATATTGCCATAATAACATTTTATGCAACTTTATTTTCCCAACAGGGACAATAATTTCATTTTTATCATGTCTTATAGTGAATTATGCTCTTTACAACAAGCGTTTTATGAGCATAAAGAGGAACCCAGCTAACAAAGAAATCCATAAAACAGAATAGCATTGTTGTGCTTATAAAGCCATCCTGTCCGGTATTGTTTCAGGCTGGAACAGCGTTAATCTTTGCCATCATCCAGCCGTTTCTCGGAAGTTGGTTAAACATTGGTATAGGTGAGCGAAAAGTAATTAAGAAAGTGCCCTATTTTATCAGCCTCGTGACAGTTTGCCACCGTAAACTTGGAATGTAAACTATCAAATAACACATAGCACCTTGGGCTCGGCTCTAACCTCTTAAATCAACGTTGAGAGTTTCAATTCTTCGTCGGTAAAAAAATCCTGTCTGGTACTTTGGTCGATTATCTGCTTATCGGTAATTATAAAATTAAATTTATATTGAAAGTTAAAATATCCGAAGAACTCAATTCCTACTCCTTTTACGATATATGTGTTAGTACCGTTTGGTTCAGCTTTCAGTTTCAGATGAAAACCAGTAGCGGTATATTTCAGGTCAATGTTCTCTCCATCAACGTTGAATTGTCTGCTTAATTCCGTGCGTTCGCTTGGCGACATCAAATGAAATTCACGCCATTGTCCGAATGGCAGTTCGAGTTTCTGCCGATATTCCTTATTGGGCACAGGTACGGAATAGTCTTTGTCTTTCAAGCAAGCCCTCATTATTGCTTCTATCACTAATTTATCATGGTTTTTAGTCACTGAGTTAAAATAGACTGGTGTGTTTTCATTATCCCTAAGCGGAATGCCGTCTCCCGGTTTTAGTGGTTTTAAATAGTTAAAAAACGGTAGACATTTGATGTTTGCATTGGGATTATAATTAAGCAAGCCTATCTGTAAGCCGGATTCTGCTTGGTTGTACAAGCCGACTTGAAATCCAGAATTGCCACGAGATACGGCGGTATTGGAAATGCCTAGTTGCATTCCGCTATTAACCGATGCATAGGTGAAAACGCCGATGGCTGCTCCATTGTTTTCCTTCCCGCCGGTAAAGAGAGCAAGTTGCAGTCCGTAATTTTGACCGTCAAGAGAGATAATCGCCATGTTAAGACCATAATTGCCTTTCCGCATGGTAAATGGAGCTATCTGCATTCCATAGTTTTGAGTTTCCACGCTTTCTGCCAGCAGAAAGAACGACAAACCGCAAGTATCACTCTTGCCAAACAATTGTACTCCCGGCCATACTCCCAATTGTAGCGGTGTCCAAGGAACATTATTGAATAAGCCGTTATTATTATATTCAACAAGCTTATGCGCCTTGCTTTCCAAAGATAGACTAAGCAACAGCGACAACACTAGAGCGTGACGCAACAATGTTTTCATTTTATTCCTTTTCATTTTATTTACTTTACAATAGAGCGTAGATATTTACAATTCCTTTGACAGGCTCTAAAATCGAAAATGCTTTCACTTTTCCTTTACTCGTCTAACCGGCTATACTTTAACGAAATTCCCGACCTATTCATTAGGAATGAATAGGAATGACCTCAAAACAGTCTTTTTTTAGCTTTTTATTAGCAAAATTGCCCTATTTTTCCGTTTTTTTGTAAATTTCCGTCATATTGATTAAATCACAGGGAATTATAGAAAATGAAAAAATTGTTCAAAGGGTCATTGGTTAAGAACAAGGAATACGGCTTCCGATACCAGTATAGAAATGTATTGGGTAAGATGACAACGGTAACTCTGTATAATGCTGGCGGCAAAAAAATCGTCAAAAAAGGTGACGCAGAAAAAGCAGCCTTCCTTATTTGGAAAGAAATAGCGGAATTAGATTCTATTAAGACCAAAGGGGAAGCGGTACAGAAGATAGCACAAGCAAAAGGACTTATTTCACGAGGGTCTTTCAAACTTGCATCGGTCTGGGATACTTTTGCCAAGATTCCCAAGAATCAGAATACTCGGCTGGAGTATCGTCATACTCAATGGAAGAGTTTTATCGAGTTTATTGCCGAAAAGGGAATTACCTCAATCTCTGATGTTACTATTGACATTGCCCAGGAGTTTATGACCAAGATTAAGCAAACCGTCAAGGCAACAACTTATAATGATTATATCATCACATTCCGGTTAATCTTTAATACTGTTTTGAAAAGTGCCGGATTGGAAGAGAATCCCTTCCTATCTATTGAGAAACTTGCCGTTACCGACCACAAAGGACATAGTTCCCTGACAGATGGTATGATTAGGCAAATAGTGGAGACTGTA
This sequence comes from uncultured Lentisphaeria bacterium, assembly GCA_903863035.1. Taxonomy (GTDB): domain Bacteria; phylum Verrucomicrobiota; class Lentisphaeria; order Victivallales; family Victivallaceae; genus CAIPAT01. Next base: position 11,502 of record CAIPAT010000139.1, on the reverse strand, counting down.
AACTCTGAAAAATTCAGGTGTCTTGCCTCCAAAACTTTTAAGCGAATTGAAGTGCCAGCGCAGGAAATGCGAATCCTGATAAAGCTTGGGATTTGCACCGGCATGAGGCTTAAGGACGCTGTTCTGCTGAGCTATGAAAATATTGACCAGAAGCAAGGATTGGTGAAGATTAGTACGTGTAAGGGCATCAGACACAATAAGCGAGTTATTATTCCAATCATGCCTGCTCTTAAAGCTATCTTGGGTGAGAACGGAACTGGCTATGTCATGCCAACTCTTGCTCAGAATTATCTCATTGTTGGCGGTTATACTGCGGTTGATGAGATTCAACATCTCTTTAAAAGTGCAGGTTTAACGGTCAATGACAGAGGTTCTGTGACTAAGGGGATTAGAAGAAACAACAGTTTCGGCTTTCATAGCTTCCGTCATGTATTCGTCTCCAAGTGCGCTGCAATGGGAATTCCTCAAGCGATTGTGGAGTCAATCGTTGGAACCAACGCAGAGGTTCTTAAGAAATACTATACGCACATTTCAACCGAAAATGTTCGGGAGGCAATGAAACTTCTTACTTAAACAGAGACTCAGAATTAAAAAATATGCAGCTTAACATTTTTACAATTGGGGGCATAAGTAATTAGCCGGTATAAGGCACCCAAGCGAGAAAAAATTTAAAAATAATTTTGAGAAAATTAAAAAATAAAAGTACCAAATTTTGGTAAGATTCAACCATAAAAAAGGAATAACAAAATGAAATCACTGAACCACAAAGCGACACAGATTATCCAGAAGCTGCATGAAGCCATGTCTGACCCGAAGTACAGACAGGATGAAGACGGCGACTATGCCAAAATAGCCAATAATTCAAGCCTCATGCCGGTAATCGTTGAAAAGGTAGGTCATCTGGCAGGATACGGCGAGATTATATCTATAGCTCATTACGGCGAACAGAACGGCGACCTGATGGCAGACCCTGAAATGACCTTCACCAGCGTTGATGGCAAATATTACCCAATCTCTTTCAAAAACGACTATGTTGGACTTTATCAGGAAGTTTTTAGCTACGATGAGGATGGGAAACCGGATGCAATCGACATAAAGCTTCAATCTGACCTTACTACATTCGCTAACCAGTGGATGATAAACATCCAAGAACAACAGAGGCTATAAAGCAAAAAAGCTCCGGTTTAATAGCCGGAGCAAACGTATTATGATTTCCACCTTTTTTCCATATGAGAAATTATTATCCATTCTTTGCCGTCCCATTTGTACTTATTTTCCCATCCAGTAGCATTCAAGTGAGCAAAGTACATTTCAAAATTAATGGTTATTGTATCGGCTGAATCGAAAGTTATATTATATTTATAAATAAATCCTCCATTATAACCGCCGATTTTCTTATTTTCTCCGTACCCTCTGAATTTTTCTGGAATATCATCCCTGCTATTGAATATCTGGTATTTCTTCTTAATTTTCTCCAATACTGTGGCATTTAATATGTCTGGGTTATCTTTGATATTTTCAAATACAATCCACTCAAACTCAGTTGCAACCCATTCAGAATCAGAAGTGCGATGACGATTTTGGGTGGCCGTGTTTTCTATTATCCGGTCGGCAAGTTTTTCAGCCTGCTCTTTGGATAGAGATTCAGCTTTTTGTTTTAGAGCCAATGCCGCTTCGATTTGTGCTAAATCAGCATTAATAGCAATCAATGCCCAAACTCCGGCTTTACCACCACGACTAGAGCTTTTAGCGTCTTCTACCTGTATAGACAATACTCTCCGTATATCTCTTAAATCATCCATAGACATTTGAGCCAGAGTTGTTGCCGGTTGAAGAAAAAGAGGCACATTGGATACAGGAGCCGGACATTCTGCTACTGTCTTATTATTATTATTTCTGGCATTGATTAGCCTGGTTATTTTATTACAGTTCGCTTCCGCTATGGTCAATGGCAGCATTGGCATTCCACCGGACTGATACCGTCCTTTATAATCTTTCACCTTGTTCTCTAATAAATTTTGAATATTTTCTAATTCGGACAATTTAAACTGACTAAAAGCAATATTGGGTTGCAGATATAACGGAACAGAATCGCATATTGCCGGAATAACTTCAGGGGTCTTAATAGGTATCTGCATTTGCTTTTTTGTTTCCAATGCCTGTTGCATTTGCTTTAAATTAGCTTCAGCATCAAGCACAAAAACAAGTTCAGAACTTCCGGCATCGTAGTATGCTTTCGACTCTAAATATCGTTTCCTGACAATTGTTGTTGCATTTTCTAGTTCTGGAATAGTTAGCTTTGTCAGCTCGGCAACCGGAATCATATAAATTTTGGGTGGTGAATTATAAGCATCGCAGTAATCGTCTTCAGCGGATAATGCAACTTGAAGATTAAACGCAATCAACAACAAAAAAACTATAAACATCCCAATATGGTTTCTGTTCAGCATTTTTGCAGGCTCCTTTCTCCTATCAATTTGTACTTATAATACACTGGAATATACCACAATGCTTCTTCTTATTCAATATTCTTTTCAAATCCTTAATCTACTTGAACCCTGTTCATTTCCTTTTTGACAAGCACCCCGCTATGAATCCCTGTCGTTCGCTATTTCCCTCATTTCAAATTCTTCTCACATTCGACTATTTTTTGTTTCGCCTCTTCTATTATTTGAAACTGGTGCTTCAAGGTTGGCATTATGGTTACTTGTCTAAAAGCATTCAATGCATTATGAAAATCCTTTAATTCAAAATAACAATGCCCAATCATTAGTTGAGCTCTTGGACTGCATGTAATCTCATTAAATTTTAATACTTGCTTAAATGTCTCTAATGCGTCATGGTATTTTTTGTTATGCATATAAACGTAAGCTAATTCTAATTTTATCGCAACTTTTTCTTGTTCGCTTAAATCTGGATATTGTGAGTAGAGTTTTTCGTAAGCCTTCGCCGCATCGTCGTAACGCTTTAGGTAAAACAGGTTTTTTGCCTGATATATTGAAGCATATTTTTTTTCGACGTCATTGGGTGTGTTTTTTAAAATTTGCTGGCAAATCTCATTGGACTCTTTAAACTGTAAAGAGTTGGTAAGTGCATTGATAACTCCAAACCATGCTAAACTGTCCTTGGCATTAATACTTTTCTCCATTTGTACAAACTTTTCGTGAGCTGATTGCGGAGTCATGCGATTGGAATCAACATATATACTACCCATAAATGAATAAATACGAAGTGTTTGAGTAGAGGTTAATGCCTTGCTTGCCAATGCTTTTTCAAAACACTCAATAGCTAAAGAAAATTGTTTCAATCTGAAAAAACTTTCTCCCCTGATACAATACACCTCGGCTAGCTGTTCTCTGTTTATTTCAGGCAAATTAAGAATCTGTGTTGTGCTTGTAATAGCAGAGTCAAATTCGCCATCCGCCAAAAAACATTGCGCTATCATAACCCGAGCAACAGTCTCTTGTTCTGAAGATACTTGATTTATCAATATTTGAGAAAAAGTCTCTTTTGCCTTGGCCGGGTCATTTTTTAGCTGGCAATCTCCGGCACGCAATAATGCCGCCACTTTAGCTATCGTGTTATCTTGCGCTAACTCAGCGGCTCTCAAGTACGATAAAGCAGCTTCCTCGAAGATATTCTTCTTGAATAATTCATCTCCGCTGTTCATTGCTGCTTCTAGTGGATTCATTGCTGAACATATTGCTATATTAAAAATAAGACTAACTGTAAAAATTATTGCCTTGCACATTCATCGATTCCTTTCCTGATAATTTTTCTTGACTACTTTTAATTTATCCCTCTTCTAAATTGGAGTAACATTCCTAGTCCATATTACACTTCCATCGTTCCCTAACAATACTTCATGAACATCTTTATCTAATTTTATTTTTGTTTCGAAATCTCCATTTAAGCCACATGCAATTACTATTGTAATAATAACTTTATTCCCTAGCTTTTGGCTGCTTATGCTTTTTACCCCATATGCACTATGTCCACATAATCCAGAAACAATCAAATACTCTTCCCCATGCTCAAAAGTACATTCTGTTTTTAAGTTACAAATATATTCTTTTTCTAAAATCATATCTCTTGAGCATCCAGTAATGATAAAAAGTCCGATAATAATAAGAATCATCTTGTTCAATATTTTCATGAAAAATTCCCTTGTACGCTATAATCCAATAAACGGCATTTGCACTTGTAACTCTTCTCAAATAGCCCCTATACTAGCGATAACTTTTGATTCTCGAAAGTAACCAGTCTGATAGATTTTAGTTATAATGCCAATTTCATCTGTTTTCTTATTACTTCAAGCACTTTCTGAGCTTGCGTATAGCCTTGTTGTGCTGATTTCCGAAACCATATTCCCGCTTCAACTTTATTTTTTGCAATTCCATCGCCGAATTGATAACAGCATCCAAGCAAATATTGAGCTTCCGCATTGCCTTGTTCGGCATCATGGCGGTATTGTTTTACTGCGTCAACAAGGTCTTGTTTAGTGCGTTTAGTATGTTGTTTCCTAAGCAGATTCAGCGTTTCCGCACTATTTTCAATTTTCCCGGCATTCTCTTTCATTTCCCAGCCTTTAACTTAATTCCTTGTATTATATATACTTACCAACTATAAAAATACTTCCATAATTGATGTAAATCAATCAAAATCCTCTATAAACCCATCTTCATGGGTTAAATCAGTTATATTGAATTAGCTAATATCCGCTCGTTATTCCATCATAGAAAATCAATTGGTCTCTTGATAAATCGACGAAAATAGCCAATTTGTCATTCTTGTGTTGCGTGGGAGCATAATTCCAAGCTGCCACATAGTGATTATTTCCCCTGCCATCAATGCATAATGATTTCTTGTACCCGATGGACATTGATTGTGTATAAGGCTGCCATGCTGAAAACCCATGAATAGGCTTACTAAGTATCTCTTTCAAATCATCAGGAGAGAGTTTTAATATTATATAGCCCCACTCATTGGCATATATCATTTCTTGGGTAAGGGAAAATGGTAAATAAAGCCCATAGCCCTTTTCAATTCTTTTTTGCACGTCTGAAGAAGTTTCATTAAAGCAACCAGTAAATAAAAATATTACACAACACAACATCAGTAGTATTTTATATTTGGGCTTCACAATAAAGCTTCTCATGTAGTCTAATTCCCTGTCTGATAATGAATGAATTTCAAGTATTTTCCTTCGGTACTACAGCGAAAACCAATGATGGACGAACAAAACCAAGAATGCAGGCAATCGGCATCCAATATTTTGTCCTTGCAATGAGTTTAGTTGCCTTCCCATTACTCCCCTCTACTTCATAGGGAACGCTTTTGCACCAGTCCATTGATACTTGAACCGTATGAATTGCATCAGTTACTTCAAATATCTCAGTTTCTTCGGTACGGACACCGCCAATATGAACACCATCTATCCAGACTTTGAGCTTTCTGCAAATACCAAAATAATCCATCGGTCTATGTATCTCAATCGTTGCCATTCTATGCATCTCCTTTGCAAGCTCGCTATGCGCATGTCTTGCACCTTGTTTCCCTCTCATCCAAAGATACTTCCTTTATGGACATAAATCAACCAGAGGCATAGATACACGCATTCCCGGACACGCTAAGCCACTGATGAGCATTCAGACGAGAAAGACATAGGGTGGAGCGAGAAGGGGCGTTGCCGCACGTTTAAAGAATGAAGCCTTGCCGGTGGTGATACTGACAAGGCAGGGAAGACTGTTTATGCGATTCAAATTACTCTATCACTGCGTTTTTTAATTATATTGTTATCGTATCTGTCATTTGCTCTATATTGATTACAAAATTATCGTTCACTTATCTGTTTAAGGACTCGTTTCGCTTCCTCATTCCCTTGTTTTGCTGCCATCTTATACCATTTTACAGCTTCATCCGGTTTATTTAACCCTAAAAATAAAGAACCCATCTTAACTTGTGCTAACGCATCTCCATTTAACGCTGATGTTGCGAACAATTTTACAGCTTTTCCCATATCTTTACTCACTCCAAAACCAAACTGATAACAAATCCCCAAGCTATACAAACCGATATTTTGTCCTTGGTCTGCTGATTTTGTATACCACTTTACTGCTTCAACATAGTCTTTTGCTACCCCTTTACCTTCCAAATAACAAGTACCAAGGAAAGCTTGACCATTTGCATTTCCAAGATTCGCAGATTTACGATACCATTTTATTGCTTCATCCATATTTTGGGAAACACCATACCCACCTAATTCATAAGCAATCCCAAGAGAAAGCATTGCTTCATCATCTCCATTCTCGGCTCTAACGAGCAAAGCTCCTACAAGATTGCTTGCAAATAATGGTTGAACAAACAATCCCAAAACAAATAACCCGAGTACGATTGCGACATTTCTAAATCTCATAATCCTCTCGTCCTCAATTATGTTGTTTTTGAAGAAAAAAGTTGATTGCTGTATCAATATCCTCTTGCATCTCGAATCGCCTGTGCTCGCTTCCTTTGCGTTTCCATATAATCATTTGCCCGCCCCTCAGCCTGTTTATTTGTATCACCCGGACGGCGGAAAAAATTGCGAGCAGTTGCCTGACCTTTCGCTATCTCTGCATCTTCCGTATCTCCCGCTTTAAGTGCCTTTTTAGCATTCTCATTACCCTGTTCCGCAGCTTTGCGCCACCACCTCACTGCTTCAGCTTGGTCTTTAGCTATGCCATAAGCGTTTTCATAGCATACCCCAAGATTATACTGTGCCATCGCAACGCCTTGTTCCGCAGCTTTGCGCCACCATTTAACTGCTTCAACTGCATTTTTGGCGACACCATTGCCGGAGTAATAGCACCTTCCAAGATTACACTGTGCTGATGCATCACCCTGTTCCGCAGCTTTCCTGTATTGACTGTATTCAACATAGTCTGCTAATTTTTTAAGCTTTGTTTTTGCCATTGTGTCTCCTTGTTCCGCAGCTTTACTATACCATTTTAACGCTTCGGCTTTATCGGCGGTAACTCCTTCACCCTCTTCATAACAATATCCGAGATTATACTGTGCATCAGCAAAACCCTGTTCTGCTGATTTACGATACCAGTTTACAGCTTCAACTTTATCCTTCGTCACTCCAAGGCCGTTATCATAACAAACACCAAGATTATACTGTGCCCTTTTATCGCCATAAAGGGCATCGTGGCAATAATCTTCAGCACTACCAGCGGCAAACAATGATTGAGACAGCAAGGGAACGAACAGCACTACTACGATTAAACCATTTCTCAATTTCATGTTCTCATCTCCTTTTTTGTTTCAATTAACTTTTAATTTATTAGATATTTGCCGGTATAATTATTTATAATATCCGGCATAGACATGCTCTCTTTCAATATTCTTTAATGTTAGAACTAATTTACTCTAACTTTTTAAGTGCCTTTATGGCATACTCATTCCCCTGTTCGGCTGCTTTTCTCCACCATTTTGCAGCCTCGTCTTTATCTTGCGTCACGCCGCAGCCGTCATTATAAAGATTCCCAAGACGATACTGTGCATACGCATTGCCTTGCTCAGCCTCTTTACGAAACTGTTCAGCAGCCTTACGAAACCATTTTTGCGCTTCAATAGGGTCTTTTTCCACACTAGTACCGGCTGTATACCAAGACCCAAGCAACCACTGTGCTTTTGCATTCCCCTGTTTCTCCGCAGCTTTCCGCAGCCATTTTGCAGCTTCAACTTGGTCTTTCTCTACTCCATCTCCAATGTGATAACATATCGCAAGTCCTATCTGTGAATTCTCATCACCCTGTTCTGCTGCTTGACGATAATCCTCAGCATTCTTGGCAAACAATGACTGAGTAAACAGTACAGAAACGAATAACCCGACTACGATTGCGACATTTTTGAACTTCATGTTCTCATCTCCTTTTTGGTTTGTTTTAAAAATGAGTTTTTGGGTTAAAATCCCCGATTTAAGGTCTACTCTCTATTGAAATATGGATGAGCGATAAAGCAGGTATTGCCCTCGACGATACTTACCATTGAACTTACAACCCAATCTCTACTTTCTCATGGTCTAATCGCTCATATGCGAAGTTGCTCTTTTGTTTTTCCACAAACACTTTATTGTATTTTTTCTCGTATTCTTCAGGAGATAGATAGTCTAAATCAAGGCTATTAAGAGAAATCCCGTCCGCCAAAACTTCGTTATACAGCACAATTATTCCTCCTTTAGGTAAGTTCCATAAAAACAGTAGCGTATTATTGCCATATTTTTGATTCCCCATTGCTTTTCCCCAAACGCTTGACGGTTTACCGTAATACTGCACCAATACTTTGAGTAATTGTTGACGTATCTCTTGCAATTCTTCTGTACCATGTCCTCTATATGCAGAAAAATATTTACGCACCTTTACTAATTTATCGTTAATGAAGAAAAACTCTCTATCCGCAGTTTTTGATTCAGCGGAATCATAGCCTTTATTTGTTGACAATTTGCCCAAGTCGCTGATAGTGTATTTGACTTGTTCATAAGAACTATTCCAAGGAACATTCTTATATCCACTTCCATCGTCCTGAGCAAACAATGCGGTGGAAAACATCATGGTTACAAACAGTCCAGCTACGATTGCGACATTTCTAAACTTCATTTTTTTACCTTTCCATTTTTTGTTTTAAAAATTACCACTTCGACTCGAAAACATTTTTCTATACCTCTATATATCCTTTCTGTTTTAAGTTTAAGCATGTTTCTAGGATTATCATAAAGCAGACTTGTGATTGGAGCAAAAAAAGAGGGCGTTCAAATCACACACTATCCGAGGTACAGCCATGCACCCAACCCAGAATGTGAAAGAACGCCCAAAAGGAGCGAACCTTCAACATCGTCTCTGGGTTTAAAAATGGCTGTTTTCAGATAGAAACGTCTGCTGAAAGTCAATAAAGACTATCTTAAAATTTTTAAATTTTGTATTCTAGTTCAGTTAAAAAATCCTTATATTGTTTTAAAGTTCTTGAGCAAGCAATATTTTCTACCTCTTTTTAAGTTATCAATGAAAACTCTAAAAGCAAATCTTTATTGATTCAATCTTACAGGAACTGGCTTGCCTAGTTTAAAGCTCTCCCAAGTAGATTGGATTGCCTCATTGGAGGCAAAGTTGACGATAATTAGCCATAGCAATTCCCCGGCATTGGCATTCCCCCATTTCAGCGCTAACTCAAGCGGCAACCCCCAATCAGCGCAATTAAACTCCATCGTAACACACGAACCATGACCACGAAAGCGCATTACAGGAGAGTTGGCAAAGATAAAGAGCAAAAATTGATTTCTGTCTTCCTTAATGATGTAATCTCTAAATTGCTTCTGTACAGCTTTAGGAACTCCAAGCCTGTCAGCATTTTTCCCCCTTCTAATCCACATTTCGTGCTCGTCTATCAAAAAGATTTGACCTGTCACATAGTTTCCCCAATAGCCATCATTCATAAATATTACCCTCTCAATTCTAATTTAAAACCATCTTCCCTAACTGGCTCGAATGTGCAAGTCAACGGCAATCCACCATTTCTAAGGCACTTGTGAAGCAATCCGCAGCGATATTTTGCAAAATCATCAGGATGGACAGCGATTAATGTTCTATGATTGCTGTAAATCTCCGCTGTTTTCTTCTTGGCATCATACACTGAGTAATCAAAGAAGCGTTGCAAGACGTAAGCCATGACTGCGAATATTGGGACAGGGGGAACCTCAGACATTGACCGATTAACAGCGTCATACTCATCAGGCTCATTATTGAGGACGTAAATTGCATGTGGATTTTCTATCCCGGCATATGAAGCAAGTTCAGGATGAAGACGTAGCAATTCATCAACCTGCACTATCTCTAAGCTACTCCAAGGGCATTTGTCGGCAAATTTTACCGAAAAAGCAAAGAGCAATTTCCATTCAGGGAATTTTAGCTTTTCCCAATTACAATATTTTGCCAATTCCGGTTGCTTAGATAAAATCTTTATCCAGTCATTGCCATCTAAGCTATCCCATTGACTGTGTTTAAGGAATTCCGATACTAATTCTCGATGCCGAGAAAGCATAAAAGCCCACCCTTGATGTCCAAGCTCGGCAAAGCCGCTGCCTTCCAGATAAGCCTTATCTTGCAATCTATTGTCTTTAAATTCAATTGTTTTACTCATTTTCTCCTGCCTTTGAAACTTGATATGCTGCGATAGCCTCAAAATATAACGAAGAGTGCAAAAGAGTAGTCTTGCCTTCCTCTTTGCACTCATCGCAAGGACAAAGCCTCCACAAAGCCTCATCTTCTGCTTCTTTTAAGCACTCTGTTGACGTTCCTGATTTTCTGCATTCATCAACTTTCTCTTTTAGATACGCTCTGAAGCTATCAAACGCTGATTTTTCGTCTTCAAAAAGCTGAAAAGTAAAGTGAAAGGAGTATTCAGAGTGCCATTCTTCCCAACGGACAACATCAAACTCCATTTGGGTAAAATTCTTACTGATTCTGAGATACTTAGCCTCAAATGAGTACATTATACTCGCCATCTCATCCTTGGCATCCTCTTCCATGAGCTCCTCTGGGTACATCCTCTCTTCGTACACAGCTTTCTTTATTTTGCCTTTGTGTTTGAACGTAATACTGAATTGATATACCGGAAACATCTTTGATTTATCCATTTTTATTTTTCCTTTTTAAAAATTATTCATGCACTAACACAGCATGTACTTATTCAATATGACAAGTTTTTACAAAATTCCGGATAAATATAGTCTTTTCTTGAAATTTCCCTTCAAATAAAGTGAAATTTAAATTTTGCATACGAAAAGGCTGCTTGGAATGCCCATGATTTGCGTTTGCATGGTGGCCCATAGCATTTTGTTATAATCTTCCGATGTCTGTGCTGGTCGAAGGGGATACAGCATTAAACTGCTCAGATATTCAAGTCATTGAAAGTATTCATTTATAAATGAGCCAAGGTTCAATTGTAAAAAGACTTATCCTTTGCGCTCTTATCAAGTATCCTTCAACCTTTCAATAATTTCCGAGAAGAATCTTTGTTGATTATCAACATGTTGTGACTATCCGGTGAATTTTCTGTTTATATCCGGTCAATTTATAGATAAGAAATTATCGAGGTCGGTATAATAAAGAAGACGAAGAGAAGTAATTGCGGTTAAAAGAGGAGAATCATCATGATTGAAACGAATCAAGGAAAGTATTACAGCACCCAGGAATTTTTGAACAAGGTGCAGATTTCGGAAACAACTTTAAAAAAATGGATGAGTAGCGGAAGGGTTCACAGAGTGCGGTTGGGAAATAAGAGATTTTTCCATGAATCGGAAATTGATAAACTCTTCATACCAGTTGTTCAGGATATTTCGGCGGTGACTAATGACCATGAATAGCATTGACACAATCGAAAGATTCCGAACAATAAAACCGGAGATAGTTATAAGCCCGAATGCGGCTTTGGCTGAACTCTCTAAATCCGTACTGAACGGTTTTT
>CAIPAT010000138.1 GCA_903863035.1 uncultured Lentisphaeria bacterium | reverse complement strand
TCGTCCTCAAGCGGGTGAAGGAGGCAGGCTCCTTCAGGAAAAAGCAAGCTAAAAAATAGATGTCATTTCATGCCCAGTGACATGGAATGTGTCAACTGGGCTTTTGAAACATGCCGAAATTCCTGCAATAGAAAAGCTCGTTCCAGCGGAGATGCATTTTCTGTGACCAGTCCTTGATCCGTTTTTCCGGAATCATCGGAATGGTGTAGGCCATATTGCCTTCGAGTTTTTCCTGGCCTGGCACCGGGCCTAAAATCTTCGGGAATTTATTTCTCACCCAGCCCAGCGCCGGACGCCAGTCGCCTTCATGACTGAATATCCAGAACTTTAAATTTATTTTCCCGTGTTTGACCAGCCCCAGGTTGTTGAACGTGATTTTAGTCATCCAGTTCCTCTGGTCAATTTCAAAATCGGTATACCATGTCTGATCCGGCGGCAGCAGATATGACAACCCCAGGCTTATATCCTGTGTCGAATGAAACAATGTGCAGAGCGGCAGCGGAATATCCGTCTTCTCATCTATGCATTTGCAGTGATGCACTTTTCTGATGCCGTAGTCATTGCCTAATGACTCCTGGGAAACCGGCAGCCATAATTTCCATTTACTGTGTCCGGGGCCGGGTGCTCCGGGAAAAATGGGATGCGGCAATAGTAATTCTACGCTCATTTCCCTTTCTGCGCCATCGAGGTGAATGATTTCGAGATTCCATTCCCAGTGGTCTTCACGGTCAAACCATTTTTGCACTGCCTGCCAGTTTCCCGGCTGCTGTTCATGATGCCGGAAAGAAAATGCAGTATGGGTCAGTTTATCGTGAACCAGACAATCACCGTGAATATGCGGATCGAAGAAATCATTCAGCGTTGCCGTCGGCCTGGCGTTTTCATCCGCAATAGCCCCGATAGTTTCAATCTTTGCGCATACTGAATGAACCAGCGGCCGGATTTCACTGACACAACCATTTTCTGTAATGGTGATTACAAAGTGTTGATCTTGAAAACATTTCAAATTGTCTTTCATAGGATTCCAATATATGAATTTTTCAATAAAAATTTAAGTTTTTTGTAAAATATAGTTGTTGAATTCTTATAAGCCGAGAATTAATTAACAAAAAAAAGATGCCCAAACATATCCGGCTGATGGAATGAACCACGAATCATCGTGCTCCAAGTGCTGTACATATCTTCTTTATTCGGAGAATTTTTCATCGTCCGGCAAAAGTTAGCGCCCCAAGGATGAGTTGGATACAGTTCATTTTCAGGGAGAGACTTGCGCGGAATAGCCACTTCCACTATCCAATGGTCAGGATAACGTTTGACTGCCACTTTTGCATTGCTTTTCCAGCCGATATTGCCCTGCTCTCCATTGCCTTCATAGTAGGTGTCAGTAACAGTTCCATCCATATCAATCATAATCTGATAATAACTGTTATGACCATGACTCGGGTCAAGAAAAATTTCAATGCTATCCATCTCGCCTTTCTTTAGAGAACGTTCCATTGTTTGCGGATCATGGCAGATGAAAGCGAAATACAGAGTGTCTTTTCCGCGGGTTAGGCGCACTTCAGTAGGCCATGTTGTCGGCTTGCTGTTGACATTATTGACCATATTCACCCGGCGGATCGGTTTGTCCCATGCGCTTTCGTCAATCACCCCGTCTATATTAATCGGACCTAGCTGTGCACAAAAACTTACCTTGGATGCTGTATCTTTCATGGTCTGACGAATATTCTTATCAAAATCCTGCTGCCCTTTTTCCAGCAATCCGATGTAATATTTTGAAAACAGTTTAACTGCGTTTTCGTACTGAGTTCCAGCAGTTGCCTTTTCCGCTTCGATGACTTGTTTGCGATATGATGCAATCGTTGCCGGAGTAAAAAACTTGTCCCACGTTTCGATTTTCCCTGCCTTACTGGTCAGCATGTCAATATCTCTTTTTTCTATATCATCATAAATCTGCTTAATAACAGGCGCGGCTTCCGGGCCATAAAATTTTTCCAGATAGTCATTGAACAATGCTCTGCTGTCCAGTTCCGGAGAATAAAATTTCTTCATCAACTGATAGCGGCTGAACAGTTCATACATGATACTGTCTTCATCAATTTGGATATATGCATGGCGTCCATTCTTTGCCATTGTTTTCACGACCCGGTCATACATTTCCGGAATATGGATCGGCACCGCATAATTTTGTGGTTGTGCCCAGCGATACAGACAATGCAGCCAGAATGCCATTGGTTCGTCAGACAATTCGTCCCACTGTTCAACCAATTTTTCAAATTCCTTGAAATTGTCTTTGTAGTACAGCATATACGGGCGCTTCAAATCATCGCAGCAGAAGCCGACAATTACATTGTCTGGAAGTTTTTTCATTCCTGGGTATGGGCGGGAATAAGAAGAATAGGCCAGACAGACGATTTTAGTGTCTGGACTGATTTTTTTTACATCCTTGGCACAACGTTCGATAAAACTCCAGACCAGTTTGCTGTCTTTCGAATTGGTGGGTGTTCCTGCCGGAGCAGCGTATTTAATGCATTCAGGACACTGACATGCCACAAAAGAGTCTTCCGGCAATAGAGAAAACACATTGCCAAAGGCTACGCCCGGCTCCCATCCGCGATTACGTTGATAACGTTTAGTGATGCGATCCGGGATGCCGATTTCGGATGCGTTTCTGCCTTCCCTGAAGGCTTTTATTTCGTTCAGAGTCTCTTTCATTACGTTCAGATTATTATAGCAGAGATGGTCGCGATAATCAGATTTTGCTACGTCTAGATCGCGCTTCCCGTTTGGCAGTAGTGCAAAATATTCTGGATGGGTTGTTCCAAAACGCTCTTTCCAACCCATACTGGAAGGGCGATGGTTCAGCGGCAAGGGCATTGACGAACCGCGCATCCGCAGATTCCACAAAATATTTGCTTCCGGAGTAAAAGACAAAGCTTGCAGTTCTGTGAAGTCGCGTTTAAAATTGACAGCTTCATTTTTAATATAACCATATGGAGCACGTGCAAAACTACTTACAACTCTAGTTTCAAAATGTGGATTTTCTTTTATTTCATTTTCAAGTGACAGGTCCTTTAATGTCGGAATCCTTTCGCCTTCCGGACCAGGCATGAACCAGCGGACTCCGAGTTGTTCCAGTAACCGGTAAACACCGTAAAGCGTACCCCGGTTGAAACTCCAATTATCGAAAGCCATCAGTGATTTGCGACTTTCGTAAGATGCATTTTTTATCGCGTCCAGTTTTGCGTGAATATCAGATTGAGGACCGCCATCATCAATTCCGGCAATATACAAATTTCCTGAATCAGCTTTAATCATGTATCCATCGCGCTTAATATCGTTCATTTCCGGAGCAAGTTTTACACTCGCCGCCTCGCCGAGGAAAATTCCGTTCTCCCCTGAAGGCAGGATGTTTGTTATCTGGAAACTGCCACCAGTAATTCTGTCCAGATAATGTTTTAATTCCGCCGCAGCAAACTGAACGGGTTCAGATGCGTTTTTGTTAATAACAATAACAGCTTCCGGTCTTCCGTCTTTTGCGATAATACACTTATCCGCAAAAACTGCATTCCCGGTTAAAATCATACACAACAATAATAAACATATTCGCATAATATCTCCTATAAATATTTATTAATTCCATCGCCTTGTTTATTTAAATCAATACCATTTGCCTGACTCATAGTAAGAAGATGCATTTCTGCCAAACATCATTATGCCCATGTCAAAATATGCGGCAGTATTGTTTATTTTTTCTGCTTGATTGCAACCATCTCAATAGATATCAATAGTATCTTCAATCACTTCCACATCGCGACTGAAACCCATTTATCTTGGATCAAATTTGCTTATTTGCCCAGCAGGCGGATAACCCATCTTGTATAATTCAAGCGCCCCGATTGGAGCAACGCGTCCGTCATCATATAAAACGTTAGTCTTTAGACTGTGCACGTAACCTATCCGTTGCGAAGCTGGATTGATTATGCTAGTCTTGTCGCATGAACCAGGCCCAGTAGTAGTATCTGTAACACCTAGAACAAAACTATAGTCCATCAAAAGAGGATAGCCTGGCTTACTAACAATCTTTCGACCGTACTGATTGCCAGTAGCTCCGATTTGCTGAGTAGCGTTATAAATATAGCTATGCCACACAGTGCCTTTTTCAGCAGACATAGAATCAGACGGACAAACCATAATTCTTCTTGCTTTGTTGTTTTTACCCAAATATTCAGCCAGCCAGCCTTCCCCGATAGGCTCATACCAATAAGCACTTGCGCCTCTGACATAGTACGGCACATATCCATTTGAGTCGTTAACGTACATCTGCACTACTGTGCCGATTTGTTTCAAATTACTTACGCAACTAATGGCTTTAGCCTTTTCCCTTGCCTTATTCAGGGCAGGAAGCAGCATTGATGCAAGAATAGCGATTATAGCTATGACCACGAGAAGTTCGATTAAAGTAAAACCTCTAAGCATCAACGAGTTGCGACTTATCGGCTCTGCCTCATCGACCAAACCGTGCGTGCGGTTTTCCCTCACACGGCTTTCCCCCTGTTCTTCTTCGTTTAGCATTCGCTTAGTTTTTGA
>CAIPAT010000137.1 GCA_903863035.1 uncultured Lentisphaeria bacterium | reverse complement strand
TTGGACACTTTGTCCAAAACCGTCCGGCACGTACGGCTCTACAACAAACACGTAACACATAACACGTAACACCTGACTCTCTTGTCTTTTTACTATTAGTGATTATGTCAACAGAAACGGAAAGAACAGGCTCAAACAGGGCTGAAAAATGCATTTTCTAAACTCATGTTTTTATATAAAAATCTGCAAAAATATGAATCGAATAACAACCCGATGCTGAAGGCATCAAACGTTTATAGTCTAAAGGACGGGGATTGTTCGACCCTGAACCGGATCGCAGATATTTTGGTTAATTTTTCTATAAACCTTTTATCCCGTCGGAATAAACCGGGCAAAACTAAGGCTGCGCGAGTGCTTCGCAGTCCATTCCTTCTGCCGCGGACAAGAGTCAGGCCCCATGCCTGACTGATTCTGTGTTGCTGATGCTTGATAATATTATCCATCCGGCTATATTTCAGATTGAATAAAACGTTGTTTGGGAGTTGAAAAAAGAGAAGAAAGATGCGGTAAATTGATGAACTATTTCACACAAAAGCTAAAAAATCTGACACCGGTGATATAATATCCAGGAAATATATTATGGATCACAGTAGAATATTGCAAGATATAGGCGGAATGATTATTGAGGGTAGAATATTTAAAGCGCGTAAACATATTTTGTCTGAATATCCTCATCGGTATATAGAATATGACACTCGAAGTATGTCTGATGAAGAAAAGTTAAAAATCTTTATAAGAGATGGCTTTATTGATAGATATTCTGGAAACAAATTACTATTTCCAAGTGTGTTGAGAATTATCTCTCAAGAATTAGGAGAGATTTTTCCGTTTCATACAAATTGGAAAATGTCAGATTGTCATATTGCATATTGGGAAATGATGCCCACATGCGATCACATTTTACCTATTGCCAGGGGCGGTAAAGATATTCCAGAGAATATTGTAACAACATCGCAAATTATGAATTCAGCAAAATCGAGTTTTATTCTTGAAGAGATTGGATTTAACATCCATCCCGCCGGTGATATCAATGCATGGGATGGCATGATTTCATGGTACAAAGAATATGTTTACAAAAATCCAGCAATTCTTCAGAATAATTACATTAGCAAATGGCATAACGCATTGACTAGGTTTGAAGGTTAAATCAACTGCCGTTCAGGTGGTTCGACTCTTTTGTATTAATACAAATTATCCAGTCAGGATAGAGGTGAGCTTGAAATGAGATTATTATTACTGGCCTTAATCATGATTTTTCAATCGCTTGCTGTCGCGCAGCAGGCAGAGACGGATTTGGAAGATCAACTGGTGAAATTTGAAGACGTGACGGAACAGACCGGTTTAAAAAGCAAAGGGCGCTGCGCGGCCTGGGTCGATCTGGACAATGACGGGTGGGTTGACCTGATTGCAGACGGCAGAATCTGGCGCAACCATAACGGCAAATATTTTGCCGACGTTACCGGCGCTTCCGCTATTGCTGATCATGCCCTGAGCCCGTGTATCGCAGCGGATTTTAACGGCGACGGCAGAATTGATTTGTACTTTGTAAAAGGGCCGGGCGCGCTTTATCTGAATCAGGGCAGTTTCCGCTTTATTCCGGGCAGGGCCGCGGCTAATCCGTATCCGCAATATCCGATGGCCGCAGCAGCGGCAGACCTGGATGGCGACGGTTATCCGGACATATATGCGGCTAATTACGAAGACTGGAATGAACAGTTGAATTTCCCGGATGTTATTCTGCGCAACAATCATGGCGCGCTGGAGCTGCAATGGGTTGCTCCGCCAGACATGACAATGGCCGGCCGCGGCGCAACCTGCTGCGATTTCAACAATGACGGCAAAATGGACGTCTATGTTTCCAACTACCGCCTGATGCCTAACTTTCTGCTGGTAAACTACGGCGACTGGAAATTACTGAATGAGGCTGCGGAATACGGATGCGCCGGAAGTGAACGCAAAGAGGTCATAATAAAAAATAAGCAGGGTTTAGCTTACGGCAGTTCAGGACATACTATCGGTTCTGTCTGGGCTGATTTCGACAATGACACTTATTTCGATCTTTTTGTCGGAAATTTCTCGCATCCGCCGGTATGGCAGGACCGTCCGCAATTTTTGCAAAACAGCGGTCCGGCAGGCAAATACCGCTTTGTTGACAAAAGCGCCGCCGCGGCAATACCATGGCAGGAATCATACGCCTCGCCTGCCGCCGCGGACGTGGATAATGACGGCAGGATTGACTTGTTTTTTACGACTGTATATAAAGGCGATTCAAGCAGACTGTTTCGCAATCTCGGCAACTGGAAATTCCGGGATGTCACGGAGTCTGCCGGATCGCGTTCCGCCGTTACTTATCAGGCGGCGTTCGCTGATTTTGACAACGACGGCAGAATAGACCTGATTACCGGCGGCAGGCTTTACCGCAACATTTCGCGTGGCGGAGACTGGCTGAAAGTAAAACTATCCGGAAAAGCGCCGGATACCATGGCTATCGGCACCAAAGTCATAGTTGAGGCCGGAGATAAAAAAATTATCCGCCAGGTGGAAGCCGGTACCGGAAGCGGCAACCAGAACGAACCAACACTGCATTTCGGTCTTGGCAGGACCGGCGACACTCCGCTCAAAGTTACAATAATCTGGCCGAACGGCGGCAAACAGGAAACCTCTTCCCGCCCGAACCGGCAAATAGAAATAAAAGCAGAGAATTAGTCCGGCGGCCCCGTCTTTTACGAGGTTGCAATTGCTATGCATCCGCCACCCGCTGATTTTATTATAAAAGATCAATATATAGCAAATGATTGATAAATTCCAGCAGGATTTTTGCGTAATAATGATGTATAATGAGATAATATAAAGTAAGAAAGCTGAATTAATAAAAGGCGATGCATGTTATTACAGTGAATAACAACCATAAGCCCATTATTAATAAAAAGATTCTTAAAACTGTTAACAAGGAGTTTTATCATGCAAATCCTGGCTGTATTTGTCGCCGCCTTATTGATTATAGTATCCGCAAAAATCGCGTTTACCGACCTGCTTGATAAGCCTGTAATTAAAGAACGTGATGAAAAATAGTTTTTCTCAGGTTATTACCGGTAAAACGCGGTTTAGCCGGCCACTCATTTCCAGCGAATGCCGGCCGTAATTAAATCGTATAGGAATTTGTTTT
Organism: uncultured Lentisphaeria bacterium; assembly: GCA_903863035.1. Lineage (GTDB taxonomy): Bacteria > Verrucomicrobiota > Lentisphaeria > Victivallales > Victivallaceae > CAIPAT01. The sequence goes on along the minus strand of CAIPAT010000137.1, from coordinate 229 downwards.
TAACAGGGATAGACAGGATATGCAGGATAAGAAAAGGCAGCTTCACAATGAAGAACTTAGCGCGGCATAGCCGCAACCAAAACAAAAGGTTTAACAGGGATGGACAGGATTAAATTTTGCGAATGCCGGAAGCGGAAAACGGCATAACAGTATGACAGTTTAACAGCAAAACTGTAATACCGTAGAACTGGGAAACCGTAGAACTGGGAAACCGTAGAACTGGGAAACC
>CAIPAT010000136.1 GCA_903863035.1 uncultured Lentisphaeria bacterium | reverse complement strand
ATGGCAATAGCGCTGGATCAGTAACAAGATGCCGCCGATGAACGCGAGATTGAGAAGCGTCGCCGTGACGTCAAGACTGAAAGAACAATAATGCGTAAAATGATATAACGGCCAGAGTACATAAGTACTTAGACAAAATTAATTTTATATTTAATTCCAATATTTTTTAAAATATCTTCTACATAATAGACAAGATTTTTCCAGCTTGTATAGGCGTCAAAATCTAACCACCAATATTTTATATATCGCCAGAGCATTTCAATACGATTTAAGTGTGGAGAATAGGTGGGTAAATAAAAAATCTCCACCCCCTGAGACTTCCAGTCAGGAAGGCGATCAGTAAAGGCATCACTGGTATGAATCGAAGCCTGATCCAGTACAAGAACGGTGGGCATGGTCACCTGCTTGCAAAACTCATCAATACAGGCGATCATGATCTCGCTATCAATGCTACATTCAAAGGTGTAGGCCTGAAACGCATTGTCGCTATTGAAGAAGCCAACCGTGTTCAGGCGGGGACTGCGTGACGATGGAAGGCCAATGGTCTTTCCTTTTTCTTGCCAGGCATATGGGAGATACGGATAGAGGCAAAAACCGGTTTGATCGACATACCGCAGGTCTATAACTCCCTGCTGATGTTGCGCTTCAAGGGCGTCAAGTTCCTGCGTTTTTTGGGCATGTTCCTCTGGATCGGGTTCCCCGTTGACGTCCCGACGTACTCGTCGCCACGTGATTCCGAGATCGTTGAGCAGACGTGAAAGGGTCCGTGTACTCACCGTGATGTCCAACTGGTCGCAAATGAGTTGCTGAATCTTGAGGAGTTGTCGCGGAAATTGGCGAGCCCAAGCTCGAATGTGTTCATGGTGCGAGGCGTCAATTTTCGGCGTATTCCCCTGACCAGGCAGATCGGATAAGCCATCGAATTGTCGGGCTTCCCAGGCGTTAAACCAGTGATAAATGGTCACATGATGGACACGAAAAATTTCCGCAAGCTCTGGAACGGAATACCCGTCATGACTCAACAACATACACTGAGCCCGTTGCCGGGTTCGAGGAGAAGGACTCTGCTTAAAGATCTGTTCTAACTGCTGAATCGTTTCAGGTTCTAAATCGTGAATACATCTCATCGGTCTCCTTTGCAAAATTGTTATGATATGTGTACAATGTTTTTGGAAATAAGAGACCTTATACAACGATAGTATCTTGATAGCCAGTAAAATATAAAAATAATTTTGTCCGACTACTTATCAAAGCTTGTTGCACATTCTTGTCTTGAATGTTCGGCAATGATGATAGAAACTCTGCAATTTTTTTGATCATTGTAAATGATATTTCTGGCATAGAATTTTCTATTATCGTCTTTTCGCCTGAATAATTCATAGAATGCTTCTTATTCACAGTATCATCTTGATTGCTGCCGCTATAAGTACTTAGACAAAATTAATTTTATATTTAATTCCAATATTTTTTAAAATATCTTCTACATAATAGACAAGATTTTTCCAGCTT
>CAIPAT010000135.1 GCA_903863035.1 uncultured Lentisphaeria bacterium | reverse complement strand
CGAAGAAGAACAGGGGGAAAGCCGTGTGAGGGAAAACCGCACGCACGGTTTGGTCGATGAGGCAGAGCCGATAAGTCGCAACTCGTTGATGCTTAGAGGTTTTACTTTAATCGAACTCCTCGTGGTGATCGCTATCATCGCTATTTTGGCCTCAATGCTGCTGCCGGTGCTGAATAAAGCCCGTGAAAAATCCAAGTCTATCAAATGTGTCAGCAATCTGAAGCAATCCGGATCCGGGTGGATTCTTTACGGGAATGATTTTTATGGATTCATGCCGTTAAACCAGCCGGATTTGACCTCGCCAGTTACCGGGGGTGGCACTATGTACAACACCTGGGATTCATTTGTCGGTCCATGGCGTAATTCGGGCAAAACCATCAGGGCGGGAAATTATCTTGACAATCTGAATGCATTTCGCTGCCCGGTGCCAATGAAGATAAACACATTTCAGATTAGCAGATGCTATGGTGGATTGCAGCTAAATCAAACGACATACATACAACGGCGCCCCGAAGAATGGTGGAAACACCGGCTGGTCGGCGGGACTGTACAATACTGGCCGAAAAGCCCGAGTAAAAATTATGCGCTGATTGACTCGGTTGTAACCGGCGGCGGCGCCACTGGCGACCAGTTCAGCGGGATTGATCTGAGCCCTGCTACTGCCACCCGCACTATTCATATGCGCCATCCCGGTAACACCGCTAATGCGTGGATGCTGGATGGTTCCGCCAAAACAATGACCAGGAATGATTTGATCAGCTGGCCAAGCGGATCAATCGGCACCGGTCAGTCATTGTACGGCGGCAGCCACGCTCCGGAAAAACCCGCCAATCTTCAATTCGGCACTGTTCTATAATCTCCGTTATTTTTGAACGACTCCTAAATCTGAAAACATGACAAGGGAATAGCCTCTGCACTAATAATCTGATTGTATTTGACAATTGTCCATGACACTACTAGATTATACAGGAGGCTTTCTATGACAAAAAAAATGGTTACATGTGAAGAAATCAAGCCGAAAATACTTGACAGTATAAATAAAAACCGGATTAAAGCGGGGCAGAGACTGCCGTCTTTCCGTGCATTAGCCGAGGAATTCGGGGCCAGCATTCCTACCATTCAGCGGGCGGTGTCGATGCTGGCAAGCGAAGGACGGCTGACCAGCCGGGTCGGTTCCGGCACCTATGTAACCGAGCAATCGCAGTCCAACAGTAAATTTATCGGGGTACTGCTGCCCTATGTCGCGCAGCGTACAGGCAATTTTATGACCGATGCGTTTATAAGTATGCGTAAAGTTATTATTGAGCATGGCTACTTTCCGGTCAGTGTTGAACCTACGCCCAATACTTCGGGAGAAGTTCGCGACAAAGAAGAATTGACGCTGATCAATAAACTGGTATTCCAGGGAATGGCTGGAATCATCGTTGATTCATGCGCCAGCGAAGATTCGCCGATATGGAGCAAATTGCAACAATTGAATGTTCCTGTTTTATGCTTTAACAACAGCGGCAAAGGAGCCGGCTACCTGGATTGTGTCAGCGCCGACAATTACCACGGCGGAGCGCTTGCGGCGGAGCGCCTGCTCTTCGCAAATCGTAAACAAGTGGCAGTTATGTCTGATCCGTTTGACGGCACCAGCTCGGTTAGAGACCGTGTCCGCGGTTTTTGCGAAACCATGGAAGCCGCGGGAGTGGTGGTCAGTCCTGATAAAATTATATCATTGCGTAATTTGACGCTTAGCGAAAAAGAGTCCTGTACGGAAGTGCTCAATAGACTGAAAGATGTCGATGGCGTCTTCGGCATCAACGACGGCACGGCGATCAGGACGATGAATCTTTTAATCCAGGCCGGGAAAAGAGTTCCAAAAGACGTTGCAGTAGTCGGCTTCGATGACAGTGAATTATGCGAGCATGTCTCTCCCCGCCTTGACAGCGTCCGCCAGGCCAGTTCCCACATGGGCCGGCGGGCGGCTGAATTGCTGCTCGAGAGGATTGAAAACCCGGCCAACCGGATGGACACGATTCAACTGAAAACCCAGGTATCGTTAATCACCCGCGATTCCGTGAAATAAACCAATTCATAAACTGCAATGGCTTTTTGTCACTCTATCCTGACTGGAGACAAGTGGCGGTTGAGCGACAACAGTGCCACATCCGGATTGCGGGTCTGAAATGCCAGCGCAATCAAGCGGTGCTCCCGGTTGTTGGCTTGCAAAGTGGCGGCATTAACAATCGGCGACGGGGAAACATTGTCGCCGGACATGAAATATTTATCCAGCGCCGCATTGATGACATCCAGCATCCGGCAGTTGGCCGGTTTCATGATCGCGCGGTGAAAACGCAGTTCCGCCTGGCCGAAGTCTTTCATTGTGCTGTCAGGATTATCCACTGCGCGGTCGAGATTGTCCGCCGCCGCCGCAATCTCTGCGAGGTCTTCTGCAGATGCGTTGCGGACTGCTTCGTAGACTGCGCCAATCTCCATTATCCGCCGCAGCGAAAAAAGTTCCTTGAGTTCTGATGAACTGAAATATGAAAGCTGTTCCAATACTTGCCGCATGACCCGGACCAGATCGACCTGCGCGATCTTGAACCCGCTGCCGCGCCGCGAAGTAATCATTCCCAGACCTTTCAGATAACTGAATGCCTCGCGAATAATCACCCTGGAGACCTTGAATTCTTTTACCATTTCCGACTCCGGCGGCAGAAAGTCGCCGGATTTCAAGGCGTTGGATTTGATGTAATTAAGAATGTTCTGTATTGTCTGTCTGGTCAGCGTATCGGTTTCCAAATGTTCAATCATAGTTCCTGCTCTGTTTTTTTTACAATATGATTCAACATGCGCAATAATACAAATGCAAAAGCATGAATTTTGAATTTAATAATATTAATAGATGATTATGCTTGACATTTAAACCGCATAAGGCTAATATAATTAATATTAATATTATTAATCATTGCAGGAGTTAGTTCACATGCCTAAAATATCGTTAAAAAATGCTGAGGCGGTCCGGCTGGGAATCATCGGAATGACGGAAGGCAACGGCCACCCATATTCCTGGAGTGCCATTTTCAATGGTTACAATCGCGAAGTCATGACCAGGGAATGTCCGTTTGCCGGAATTCCGGTTTACCTGAACAAGGAAGCTGCAGACACATTGCGGATAACCGGGGCGAATGTCACACACATTTGCTGTAATCACCGCCAGGACGCGGAACATGTGGCGAAATGTTCGCTGATTCCCCATGTTGTCGATAAGCCTGAAGCTATGATCGGCAATGTTGACGCAGTAATCATCGCCACCGATATCGGCGGCGAGCATGTCGAGCGGTGCAGGCCGTTTATTGAAGCCGGACTGCCGGTATTCATTGACAAACCGCTCTGCGATAACCGTCCTGACCTCGAACAGTTCCGCCAGTGGGTAGCTGAAAAGCGTCCGATCATGTCTTCAAGCGGTATGCGCTATGCCAAGGAATTTTTGCCGTATCATCGGCGCACTGAAGAACTGGGTGAACTGCGGTTCGTTTCAATGCCGATGGCCAAGAAATGGGAAACATACGGCATTCATGCACTGGAGGCTATATATCCGATTGTCGGGCCGGGATTCGAAACAATTCAGAACATCGGTACTTCCGAGCGTAATATCGTGCATATGACCCATCGTCGCGGAATTGATATTGTCATTGCCTGTATCAAGGATGTCCAGTACGGCGGCGCACTGCGCCTGTCCGGCACTGCCGGTAATCTGACCATCACGTCGAATGATACATTTTACGCTTTCAAAGCGCAGCTTCAGGCGTTTGTAGATTTTCTCCGTTCCGGAGAATACCCGTTCCCGTTCAGCGAAACCGACGAACTGATGCGGCTGGTCATCGGCGGCATCGAAAGCCGGGAAAACAATAATAAAGTCATCGATTTAAATTCAACAGGAGTAGTAAATGTTTGAACTTAAAAATAAAAAGATTGCCTTTTTCGGAGCCGTAGGCTATTTGGCGACGCCGATTATCTGGAAAATGGCCGAGTCAGGGGCAGATTTGCTGCTGGCGGATTTTAACCTGGACCGGGCGGTTAAGATCGCACAAGAAATGAGCGACAAGTATCCGGAACAGAAATTTGAGGCAGTCTATGTTGATGGCGGTGATTATGCCAGCATTGATGCATGTTTTAAAAAGATCAAGGATACGTTCGGGAAGCTTGACGTAATGGTTTCAGGAATTTCCGCCGCCAATAATATGACTGTCGAGGAGTTCACCCCTGAGACAATGAACAAGACTTTTGCCGTCCATCTGACAGGTTCATTTCTGCTGGCGCGAAATGCTGCCGATCTGATGCCTGACGGCGGCAGTATTGTAATCTTTTCATCTATGTACGGACAGGTTGCCCCGGATCCTTCGGTCTATCATGCACCGATGAAACCGAACCCGATAGATTATGGTATTGCCAAGGCGGGACTTAACCAGATGATCCGTTATCTGGCAGTTCACTGGGGACCCAAAAATATCCGGGTCAACGGAGTATCTCCCGGCCCCTTTCCTAACCCGGCAAATTACACCGGCAGCATGGATTTTATTGAACGGCTCGAACAAAAAGTACCGATGGGTCGCGTAGGGAAACAGCATGAAATGGCTGGCGCGGTAATATACTTGGCCTCCGATGAGTCGAGCTTCACCAATGGACATATTATCAACGTTGACGGCGGATGGACCGCCTGGTAATAAAGCGGCAAAATTAGTTGAATAAGAGAATAAACAGGAGTCAGATAAATGAATAAAGAATTCAAAATGCGTCCCAGTAAAGTTTTAAATAAACTTAAAAACGGCGGAGTCGCGCTCTGCACTAAAATGAATCTGTCCGATCCCAGAGCCGTTGAAATCGCGGCCATGAGCGGAATCGATTGCGTATGGACCTGCCAGGAACATGTCGGCAATGATTACCGGGTCATCCAGGAACAGATTCTGGCGGCAAAGGCGTACGATTGCGACCTGTTGTGCCGTGTACCCAAAGGCAGCTACAGCGATTATATCCGTCCGCTGGAACTGGATGCCACCGGGATTATGATCCCCCATGTTATGAGTTTGCAGGAAGCAAAGGATATCGTTAAAACCACCCGTTTCCACCCGGTCGGGCGGCGGCCGCTGGACGGCGGCAATGCCGATGGCAAATATTGTCAGGTGCCGTTGAAAGATTATCTGGAGCAGGCCAACCGGGAACGGTTTGTAATCTTGCAGATAGAGGACCCTGAACCATTGGATGAATTGGATGCGATTGCCGCGCTGGACGGATACGACATGCTGTTTTTCGGTCCGGGCGATTTCTCTCATTCCATCGGCGATCCCGGCAATTTTGCCAATCCGCTGGTTCAGGAAACCAGAAAACGGATTGCGGAAACCGCCATTAAGCACGGAAAGATCGCAGGAACGGTGGGCAGTCTGGCTAATTACAAGGAACTGGTCGATATGGGATACCGTTTTATCAATATCGGGGCTGATGTCTGTGCGTTGACGGCGGCATACGCCGAAATCGTGCGGACCGTATCCGGGATAGACGTTCAGTCAACTAAGAGCATTTACGGCAAATAGGAACAAATCTAAGTTCTAGCGTTCTAAAGTTCTAAAGTGCTAAAATGCTGAAAACAAAGGGCAGTTCCAAGTGAAAGAAATATTAATAGAAAAAAGTTTTTCTGTGTCTCTATTGGAAAAGGCTTTAAAACAAGGATAAATAAACATGAATGTGCTGGCAAGTTTTTCATTGAAGGATAAAGTAGCGCTGCTGACCGGCGGTGCGGGTAGATACGGGCGGCAAATGCTGGCGGCGCTGGCGGAGGCCGGGGCCCGGACTTATGTTGCCTCCCGCAATCTGGCGGAACTGGAAAAGGTGGCGGCCGAAGAGCGCGCCCGCGGTTTCGATGTCACGGCGCTGCAACTTGATCTGGACAAAGAGGAGTCGATTGCAGCGCTTCGAGATAATATCATCTCCCGCAGCGGCAGATGCGATATTCTTATCAACAATGCGGTTACCCGCAGCGCCTGCAACGGCTGGGACAATCCGATGGAGGCATTTGATCAAAGCCTTCATGTCAATGCTTCCGCGCTGTTTCGCATAACCCTGTTATTCGCCGAAGAGATGAAAAAACATAAATCCGGGTCGATCATCAATATCGGGTCGATGATGGGGATGGTGGGGATCGAGATGGGCAATTACAAGGGAACTGACATGAATGCCAATCCGTCGCCGATTTATTTTTATGAAAAGGGCGGCATGATTAACTTCACCCGCTGGGCTGCAAGCATTCTCGGGCCTCATAATGTCAGAGTCAACTGCGTTTCTCCCGGCGGATTTAAAACCTCGGATCTGCCGTCGCTGTTTGTTAAGAATTACAGTGAACGCACCCAGCTTGGCCGTATGGCAAATGATAGCGACCTGAAAGGAATTATTGTCTTTCTCGGCTCGGATGCATCGGCGTATATTACCGGGACGAATATTCCCGTAGACGGCGGTTATACCGCCAAATAATTATTGGAAAGAAAAGATGAATTTCTCTAAACTCATGCTGGGAACTGTTCAGTTCGGGCTCAATTACGGCATCGCCAATACTGCCGGAAAGCCGTCCTATGAAACTGCCAGGAATATTATTCAGGCGGCCTGCGAGAACGGAGTGAACTGTCTGGATACCGCCGCCGGGTACGGCGACAGCGAAGAAGTGCTGGGTCGCGTCCTGACGGAATTGAAGCTAAAAGACAAAATGCAGGTTATAAGCAAAGTTCCAGGGATAACTCAGCAAAATCTTTCCGAAAGCGCCGCGGAACGTTTTATTGTGGAAAGTGTGGAAAAATCACTGGTCCGCTTAGGCATCGAACGCCTTGCGGTCTGCCTGTTCCATGTCGAACATGACATCAGATATATCGGAATACTGAAAAAACTGGAGGATAAAGGTTTGATTGGCGGGGCTGGAATCTCACTTGATACCAGTCAATACTGCGAAAATGTGGTTGCCGCCGGCATCAAATATGTTCAACTGCCTTACAATATCCTGGACCGGCGATTTGATACGTTTTTCCCGTTGGCGCAGCAAGAAGGGATCGCGGTTTTTACCCGCAGCGTCTACCTGCAGGGCTTGTTGCTGATGCCGGAAGACAAAATAAGAGAATCGCTGCTGGAAGTTGTTCCCATACGTCGTAAATTGGCATGTCTGGCTGATGACGGAGGAATGGATGTGGCTGAACTGTGCATGAGATTCGTACTGAGCAATCCGGCAATAACCAGCATCTTGACTGGAGTGGATAATGTTGAACAACTCAGGCATAATCTGCAATTATTGGAAAAAGGCCCGCTGCCCGCTGCATTGTATCGGAAAGTTAAAGCAACAGTGCCGCTGCTTGAGGAAAACATAATTCGCCCGGTGCTTTGGAATAAGACAGCAGCAGGACGCTAGCCGCGTAATTGCGGGATTGCGATCTTGCGAGTGTGGATTCGTACTCCAGGTTAAATTTATCGTACAGGAATTTGTATTTTAATTAATGTAGGTCAGACATTCCTGTCTGACATTTCGCAGGCAGGAATGCCCGCGCTACATTACAAAGAAGTCCCGGCGCAGCCGGTTAAGTGCTCAGCCGTGCAAAGGATATAAAACACAAAGCTTCCCGCCCTGCAATTATGCCCTAGGAGCCGTAAAGAAATAACCTTTACATCTTCGCGCTTCTCCCGAATGCCTTTGTGTTTGCCGGCAATTCCCAAAATCACATCGGGATATTTCGCGAAACTTGTAAAGTTAATTTTTTACAGCTCCTTAATGAAAAAATGAAATGTTAAAAAAAGGAAAGTGCTTCGCAACGGGGGTTACGCATCGAGTGATTGACGACACTATGGACACTTCTTGCGGGTAGAGGAATTACACCTGTCTATCTCGTGATGATGAAATTACTGGCTCTCTTGTGGCAAGTATCCGCCGGAATCGGCTGATCAGCCGGAATGGATGCCGGGCAGGTGTCATTATGTGTCTCTGGCGCGGGGCCGGTGGATGAACCGGGAATCAGCGGAGTGCGGACCAGTCGCTGTTCCGCCTGTGCCTTGCCGGCAAGTTCATCAAACAGCAGTTCCAGGGCATTGCTCGCCAGTTTGTGAAAGTCGAAGGAAAAACGGGTCAGTGCACTGCGGTCATTCTCGATCGTGAACGGATTGCTCTTGTAGCCGATCACCGACACGTCCTCGGGAACGCGTTTGCCCAATGACTGGAGCAACGGAATGAAAAACGTATCGCAGGCTTCGACGCCGACGAAGATGAACGCCGTAAAGCCCTGTTCCAGCAGGGCGGCGATTCGCGTCCGAAACTCAGGTACCTCATAGTTGTGGAAAAACTCCTGGGTAACTTCGCCACGGATTCCGAATTGTTCGGTTGCCTCTTCGAATGCCCGGAGGCCGATCGTTGCCGGACGCGACGTGCTAAACGAACAACGGATCCGGGCTATTCGGCGGTGGCCCAGACCGACCAGGTGCTCGACCGCCTGGCGGGATTCGTCGTCGGCATCCGGCACCACCGCTCCGATCCCCTCTATAAAATAGGGTACCGAATTGATCACCACCAGCGGGATGTTGAATTCTATGTGCCAGTCACGAGCCATGACTATGCTGCAAATGGAGATCGCGCCATCGAAATTCTGTTCGTTCAGCAGCGCCATGCTTTCAATGGAGATGGAGACAAAGTGAAATTTTCGTTGTCGCGACAGGCGGATCAGGCAATTTAAGATACCTGTTGAAAACTCGCCATACCAGTTGTTCAATACGGCGATTTTGGGCACGTGACAATTGGCGCAGTTCCGATAATTACGGGCTTGCGCCAGCTCGAGAATCTGCCGCCGTATCTCCGGCGCCACCTTGGGCTTGCCGGCCAGCGCCCTGGACACCTGGGCCACGGAACAGCCCAATTCTCTGGCTATGTCGTTCATGGTAATCTTTTTCATCATATCACCCTGTGTAACAATCCTAGTGATTGGCGCTTCCGGCCCGCCCGCCTTTTCCATTCATATCATAGCGGATGCGGTGCCGAAAGTCAAGCAAATAATTTCATTTTGCGCTTTTTTACCCTTTGTCATCGTTGAAGTATATTGCTTTTTCCGAGGTTTTGTTGTAAAATTATAGTATCGAAGCGATAATGTAAAGAAAAAGAATGGAGTTATGAGAAATGAACAACTATTCATCCGAACACAAACTAATGACTTATGAAGAAAGACAAAAGCCGAGCGAGGGAAAACCGCACGGCCTGGTCGATGAAGTAAAGCCGAGAAGTTGTAACTCGTTTATAATTAGATATTTTACTTTAATAGAACTCCTCATCGTGATCGCCATCATCGCCATTTTGGCCTCAATGTTATTGCCGGCACTGAATCAGGCACGCAATAAGGCGAGAGGTATTACCTGCATCAATAATCTGAAGCAGCGGATGCTGGCGGAAACTAATTATATGGATGACTTTAAGGGTTGGCTCGGAACATCGTATAAAAGCGGCAATTATACCATTGGCAGTACCGCCTTAACATTCGGGGTTTTTCAACCGATGTTTGTCGTTTTGCTGAAATATTTGCCAGGATGGGACTCCGTTGTTTGCCCGGCTCGTTTGGGCGAAGTGAAAGCTTTCAGCGGTTACTCTAAGTCAAATATTTACTCGTTAAAATACAGTTATGGCATGGTCCCATACTGGATGGGCACAGATGAATCATCGAAGGAGTACCGGACACAAGCCTGCTGCAAAAAAGATCCCGAGGGGGCCTGGTGGTTCAATCCCGGCAAGATATCGAAACCTGGGTTAAAGGTGCTGTTTGCGGAAAGCGATTGTGTCGAAAATAACAAGATTATACCTTCTTCCATTCTCAGCGGTTACGGCATGTGGAGCAACTCTCTGAATGATTCCTTTGGAGAATTGCGTGCTTATCATAGTGGTAAAGGAGTGCCCTCGGTTTTCATCGACGGGCATGCGACATTTGCCAACGCGTCCGCGTTGAAACAAAGCCGGATCAGAGCCTATCGCGACGAAAATTTTTTAACAGTTATAACATGGTAATGGTTTTTATGCAATTGAAAAGTATTATTGCCGTGGTTGCCAGTCTGACCGGATGGTGGTTGTCCGGATCGGAAAATCTGCTGCCCAACACCGATTTCCGGCTGGGAACCGACGGCTACTCCGTCACCCGCAGCGTCGACTTGAAATATCCGTATCTGACGGGACGGCCCGAGGTAAAGATTATAGACCCCGACCAGTCGGTACCCCGGCTTCAAATCCGGACTAACGGCAACGATATGGCCTCGGTGTTTCTGAATTGTGTGCCGCTGGAAAAAAATACCGAGTATGAACTGTCATTTCTGGTTCAAACCGATACGCCGCCAGTAAAAATTCAGATTTCGCCTTATGTCAAAGTCGGGCTTAATATCGGTTCGGTCGGGAAGCTGCTGCGGGAAATCAAAGATAAACAACCGGTCAGGATGGTATTTCCGTATAAAACCGGGGATGATGAATTCAATCTTCATGGGTGGAAGATCGGCAGCGCAGCCGATCATTCGGGGACGGCCAAAGAATTTAAACTGTCGGCGCTGCAACTGAAAAAAAGTTCCGACCCGGCACCGGTAACTCCAAAGCCAATCGAAGCTTCTTTATCCGGCGAAAAATTCAGTTTACAGCCAGGGCAAGCCATGGTGTTGAAACTGCGCTGCCTGAACCGGACACCGGAACCCAGGACAGAAAATTATCAGCTCAAAATCGCCAACCAGTTAACTGGTGACCTGGCAGCAAAAAAAACAGGACAAGTCGAGTTAAAACCCGGAGTAACGGAGATCGCCTGGCAGTTGCCGCCGCTGCCCAATGGCGTTATGCAGGTCGAAGGGACGCTTGGTACTATTCCGGTTATGTCCCCGTACAAATTCGCCGTGACGCCCCGGACTTTCGTAAAACCGGGAGAACTTCCGATTGATATCGGAGTCGACAGCATGTTGCGCTTCCGCCGCGATCTTTGGTATGACGACCGCCGTCAGGAAAGCGAAGAGCTGCGCCCGCATTCCGATATCAATGACGATGCGCATTTCCTCGCCGGCACCGGGGCCTCGACCATCCGGTACTGGTTTGACTGGGGACTGATCGAACCAGCACCCGGAGAGTTTAAGTGGACGACGACCGACCGGCTGATCGAGGCTGCCGTAAAAAACAACCTGGGCCCGGTGATTACACTCGGCTGCGAGTTCTTTGTTTATAACAATCTCAAGCAACAGCGGGAACATCAGCGGCTGACGGAGTGGCTGGTGAAACGCTCGCTTGTTCAAGACTGCGTCATGGCGCAGTTCACGGCGCAGGGACGCAAAACCGCGCTGCCGCCGCTCGAACTGTGGGAACGCATGATTGCCGAAGTGGCAAGCCGCTACAAAGGCAAGATTGAAAGTTATGAGATCTTCAATGAGCCGAATCTTTATCTGAAGCCGGAAGAAACGCTCCTTTATCTGAAATCGGCATATCTGACGATCAAACGCATCGATCCGGAATGCAAGGTCATCGGTTTTTGCGTAACCGGCGACTTCAACGCCCACATTGTCGAATATGCCAAGACATTGATGCGTTTAGGTGCCGGAAACTACTGTGATGCGATTTCCTTTCATCCGTACAACAATCTTTTTGAAGACAGTCCTGCACCCGGTGATGCCATGGTACTTGAGCTGAAGGACGAAATGAAACGGATTAACGGGACCGACAAGGCATTCCGGAATACCGAATTGTATTATCTTAATCCGAAAAGTGAGGGCGGAAACGATGGAGTCAACGGGCCGGTATACCATCCCGGCTACCTGATTCGCCGCTATCTTCTCGATGCGGCGTGCGGCGTGCAACAGAGCATCTGCGTTCCCGGCTATACGATGTATTCGCCGTCAATGAACGAAGCGTTTCTGCGGGAGCGGCCTTCTACCTTCTTCACGCATGAACTGATTCCGTCCGGGAATTACATTGCTTCGTCCGTATTTGCCGAACAATTGAAAAACAAAAAGTTTTTCCGGCGGCAGAAAATCGGCGACAAATGTTCCGTCTACGTCTATGTCTTTCAAGGACCGAATGAAGTTTGCGCAACACTGTTCGGATTGAACGCGGAAATGAATGAATTCAAACTAATCTATGCTGTTCCTCCGGCGGGAGCGGTCTGGTTGAATGTCTTCGGCAACCCGCTTGTCCCAGTCTTCAAAAACCAGCAATGGGAGCTGCCGATCGGGCCGATCCCGGTTTATCTGAAACTCAAAGATGTAAAAGCCTTGAACGCATTGATTCAACAACTGACGGTTGAGTCTGCGGACGCGGTCAAATATTTCGGTGCCCGGGTCATGACTGATTCAGACGGCAAGGAAGGCGTTGCCGTTTTTACTTACAACCAGACAGCGAAAAATCAGCAATTGGCCGTGTCATCCGGTAAAGGGGTGCAATTGACTGGGGCTATCCCGGCCATCCCCGGCGGGTTTAACCGTTCGTTTATCCCGGCTACTTTCAGTGCGGCGCAGGCTGAATTGCTGGTCGATGGCAAACCGCTCGCCTTTTATCGTAATGCTTCGGCCCGGTTGCCGCTGGAATTCCGCCTGGCCGACGGCAGTACCGGAACTTTGCGGTGCACGGGCGAAGAACTGCAATTGGAGTTGACAGTTCCCGCTACGGCAGTAACGCGGTTGGCAAAAAGGCCACTTTGGGAAGCCGACTCCGTTGAAATATTTTTGGACGGTGCTCCGCACAGCGCCGCCAACGATCCAAATTACCGCAGCAATACTTACCAACTGATTTTTGCGCCGCCGGCGCCGGGCATAGCGGCCGAATTCAGCACGAAAATCGCCAGGCTGAAGTCCGCAGTGAAGTGGCATTTCACAATGGATGACCACGGCTATCATTTTTCCATGGTGTTGCCGAACAAAACTTTCCAGATCGATCCGGCGCTTTTCGGATTTGACATTATCGTTAATCGTCGCCAGGCGGACGGCAAGATTGCTTCCGCCGTCTGGTCAGGCACCAGGGACAACTACAAAAAACGGCAATTGTTCGGAATTTTAACTCAATAAAAAACAAAAAGGAAGAAGTCAGATGAACAAAATAATTGTAATAGCAATACTGGGGCTGCTGTGGACCGGGATTGCCATGGCCGGAGAGGCGAAGGCGGTAATCCATCTTTACAGCGATGGAGCTCTGGTACCGCAAGAACTTAACGGTGTAACTTTTATCAAACAAGATAAAGGACCGTATTCGATCGATAGTAAAGAAAAAATCGGCAGTGACTGCTGGACTGATTTTTCCTTTACTTTCATACCGCAGTTCACCGGCAAAGTGGCAATTTTGCCCGTCGGTGTTTGGGAAAAATCGCCAACTAAAAAGAATATCAATCAAGTTTGGATGTATTATGACGGACTCAAAGTAACCGGCAGCACACTGAAAAACGGATCGTTCGAAAATAACGGAGAAAATTGGTCTCTTTGCGGCAAAACACCGAAAGCCGTCATCGTCAAAGACTCAACGCTGGCAGCCGACGGCGAGTCGTTTCTCGCTGCCTGGCTCGGCAGTACATACTCACAGGTGATCTGGGTCAATAAAGACGTACCGGTCAATATCTCATTCAAAGCGCGTTACAACGAAACTGTTCCAGCACAAGAATAACTTTTTTGGGCTCTTTCGGTGTTTTCGCGGGCAAGCTCAAATATGGGAAATCAATGAACAAATTAAAAAAGTTTGCCATGATCACTGATTATGATCTTAATATCCTTGATTACCAAGGCATTAAGCGCACGAATCGCGATTGTAAGTTATCCATAGGTGGCGATGAAGACGAGAATGGGCCATACCAAGTTTGTGGGTAACTTACGCTCAAAAAACAGTATGGGGACATGTGTTTTTGAGCTTATCCACGAAAACACCGAAAGAACCCTTTTTTTCTAATTAAAATTATCAACAGTATAGGAGTTTTTATATGTTTCACACCAATCAACCAGGGAAAAGTTTCATCAACGAGGTGGAATACCGGGATAAAGTGCGTGGCTGCTGGACCGGGAAAAATATCGGCGGCACCCTCGGTGCGCCATTCGAAGGTAAACGTGATATTTTCGACATAAAATTTTATACTCAGAACCTTAACGGCAATCCCGCCCCCAATGACGACCTCGACTTGCAACTGGTCTGGCTGAAGGCCATTGAGGACAACGGCATCTACCACCTCAACGAACGGCTGCTCGGAGAATACTGGCTGGCCTACATCACCGGGCCGTGGAACGAATACGGCGTGGCCAAGTACAATATGGCCTGTGGACTCGTTCCGCCGCTCTCCGGTTCCTGCGGCAACGAGCAGTGGGAGAACAGCAACGGTGCCTGGATCCGGTCGGAAATATGGGCCTGTCTGTTCCCCGGCGAACCCGATGAAGCGCTACCGTTCGCCTGGGCCGATGCATGTGTCGATCACGCCGGTGACGGCATTTATGCCGAACTTTTCACCACCGCACTTGAATCCGCCGCTTTCGTCGAAACTAACCTGCGCAAGCTGATCGACTGCGCTCTCTGTCGCATCCCCTCCAATTGCCGCGTAGCGCAGAGCGTGAAAATCGCCATCGAGGAATACGATGCCGGTCATGACTGGCAGACCGCCCGTAACCGGATTGTCGAAGACAGCGCCGACATCGGCTGGTTCCAGGCTCCTGCCAATGTCGCCTTTGTCATCGTCGGTTTGCTCTACGGCGAAGGTGACTTCGGCAAAAGCATCTGCATCGCGGTAAACTGTGGCGACGACACCGACTGTACCGCCGCCACCTGCGGTTCGATCCTCGGCATTATTCTTGGTCGCTCCGGCATTCCGGAAAAGTGGATCGCCCCGATCGGCGACGCCATCAAAACCGTCGCCATCGACCGCTTTCAGTCTGCTCCGCCGGAGACGCTGACCGAGCTCGCCGAGCGGGTCATCATGTGCAAAAAAGACGCTGATCAGGCCAACCCGACCCTGTTGCGGCTGACCAGCGGCGAAACTGTGTTCGATCTCGAGCTGCTGAATCAATTGGCGGATGGTAAAGAAAACCAAAAACGGGTGCTGTCCCGTTCGTTAACCGCGTTTGAAACCGAACTGCCGATCGGCGTGCTGGGCGTTGAATTCGACCGCGTACCGGTGCTGAATCCGGGTGAGGACATCGGGATCGCGCTTTCGTTTCGCGGCACCATGACCAATTGCCGGGCGGTCACTTTCGACTGGCAATTGCCTGAAGGCTGGAGCTGCGCCGAAGGCCCGTCACAATCGGTCATGGGCATGATGGGAGCGAAGTTTTCGACCTCGATCCGCCTGACCGCCGGGGAATTTTCCGATTGCATGGAATATATCCCGCTGATTGTCCGGATCAGCGGCCGGATGACGCCCTACTACGCGACCGTGCCGTTCCGCCGGGCCAACACAACCGGGGTAAAAGCCGGCTCTCCCGACCAGCCGTACTGGGACAACCGCAACCGCCGTCTTGCCATGATCGCCGAGTCCGCCAAATAAAAGGAAATTCCATGCACTCGATGCCTCTTGCCAGCGCTCAGATTGCGGCATCCGTTCCATCGGATGCGTCCGGTGGCGAGTAAGGGAAACAGTTTTTGTTTGCAGTCCCGAGCCTGCGGGACGGACAGTTCCTCCTGACTTTCGTCAATGCGAAGGCTTGGGCGTAGATTCAATAAAGCAAACCGATGCTGAAGCATACTGCAAGGCGAAGCTGACGCAGAAGATATGCCCAAACGGCGCAATTGCTCGGAAGCCAGGTTTCCCCCTGCAAACAATAAATTGTTTCCCATTAATCGCCACCGGCGGCCCGCCGGGCGTGATCCAACGGTCCCGCAGTCGCGGGATTGGTAGCCGCTGCGGAGAGCGGCGTTCCCGGGTTTTCCTTCACTCCCTTCATGCTCCCGCGCCTGCGGGATGAAGTTACCCTCTCTTATCCTGCATATCCTGTCCATCCCTGTTAAATCAGTTCTACGGTTTCCCAGTTCTACGGTATTACAGTTTTGCTGTTAAACTGTCATACTGTTATGCCGTTTTCCGCTTCCGGCATTCGCAAAATTTAATCCTGTCCAT